>NZ_VHLC01000022.1:0-98203 GCF_006547355.1 Myxococcus sp. AB036A
CAGCGGTTTCGTGCATGCACAGCGTTGACCCCTGGGCAACGTGGGAGCGGGCGCTGTTCACCAGCGGGCCCGTGCCGCCACGGGTCCGTGTCTGAGCGGGCAGCCGTACCAGGCAGGCATCACCGTGTCCTGGTCCGCGTCTGGCCGCGTGCCGGGACGTGCATCGCAAGGAGCCCGTATGAAGGCCGTGGCCGTCTTCCCCCAGAAGCGCGAGGTGCGTGTCATCACCGACGCCCCCGAGCCCCGCATCCAGTCCCCCACGCAGGTGAAGGTGCGGACGCGGGAAATCGGGGTGTGTGGCACGGACAAGGAAATCATCGAGTTCGTCTACGGCTCCCCGCCGCCGGGCTCGGACCACCTCATCCTGGGCCACGAGTGTCTGGGCGAGGTGGTGGAGGTGGGCGAGGCCGTCCGGGGCCTGAGCCGCGGGGACTGGGTGGTGCCCCGCGTGCGCCGGCCGTGCCCGCATGCCACCTGCCCGCCGTGCCGCGGGGGCCATCCGGACTTCTGCATCACCGGCGACTACACCGAGCGGGGAATCAAGGGCGCCCACGGCTTCGGCGCCGAGTCCTTCGTGGAGGACGTGGCCTACCTGCACCGGGTGCCCACGGAGCTGCGCGAGGTGGCGGTGCTCACCGAGCCGCTCACCATCGCGGAGAAGGCCCTCCGCCAGTTGGAGCGCTTCCAGGACCGGCTGCCCTGGAGGGCGGGTCCGGGCCGCGCGGTGGTGCTGGGCGCGGGGCCGGTGGGGTTGCTGGGCGCCATGGCGCTGGCACGCCGGGGTTATGCCACCACGGTGTATTCGCGCAGTCCCAAGCCCAACGTGAAGGCCGAGGCATCGGAAGCGATGGGGGTGCCCTACATCTCCTCGAAGGAGGTGCGGCCAGAGGAGCTGGTCCGCAGGGTCGGCGCCGCGGACGTCATCTACGAGGCCGCGGGCGTGGCGAAGGCGGCGCTGGAGACGCTGAAGGCGCTGGGCCCCAACGGCGTCTGCATCCTCACGGGGGTGCCGTCGAAGGAGGAGCCCTTCGACGTGGCACCGGTGCTCAAGGACGTGGTGCTGGGCAACCAGGTGCTGGTGGGCACGGTGAACGCGGCGGATGTCGACTTCGACATGGCGCTGGAGGACTTGCAGCACTTCCAGGCCCGCTGGCCCGGGGGCCTGGAGCGGCTCATCTGCGCCAGTCATTCGCCCGAGGACTTCTGCGACGTCGTCACTGGCAAGAAGTCTGGCGGCATCAAGGACGTCATCCGTTTCATCTGACCCCTTCGACAAGGAGTGACGCATGGCAACGGGAAGCGGCGGCGCTTCGGTGACGGGAAAGCCGGTGGCCATCGAGGACCACGGCATCATCGGCGACCTGCGGACGGTGGCGCTGGTGGGCAACGAGGGCACCATCGACTGGTTTTGTTTTCCGCACTTCGACAGTCCCAGTGTCTTCGCCGCGCTGTTGGACCGTGAGAAGGGAGGCCACTGGGGCATCGCGCCGGAGCCCGACGGGGTGATGAAGCGGCAGTTCTACTGGCCGGAGACCAACGTCCTGGTGACGCGCTTCTACACGCCGGACGGCGTGGGCGAGCTGGTCGACTTCATGCCCATGTCGGGCAGGAAGGGGATGAAGGAGGAGCGGGAAATCCTCCGGCGCGTGCGGGTGGTGCGTGGACAGATGGTCTTCCGCATGGAGTGCTTCCCGGCCTTCAACTACGCGCGGGATACGCACGAGACGAAGCTCATCCACAGCGGGGCCACCTTCTCCTCTGACACGCTCCGGCTCACGCTGTCCTCGTCGGTGAAGCTGAAGAAGACGGAGCGGGGCGTCACCGCGTCCTTCACCCTGCATGAGAACCAGTCCGCCGTCTTCTCCCTGCACCCGGGCGCGCGCACGTCCTGCGAGGCGGTGGTGCACAACCATGAGTCCTCCGAGGAGCTCTTCCGGGAGACGGTGGAGTACTGGCGCCACTGGCTGTCGGGCTGCCAGTACACGGGCCGGTGGCGGGAGACGGTGCAGCGCTCGGCGCTGGCGCTCAAGCTGATGACCTTCGCGCCCACGGGCGCCATCGTCGCGGCGCCCACTTGCAGTCTGCCGGAGTCACCGGGCGGAACGCGCAACTGGGACTATCGCTTCTGCTGGCTGCGCGACGCGGCCTTCACCGTGTACGCGTTCCTCCGCATCGGCTTCAAACAGGAGGCGGCGGCCTTCATGCGCTGGGTGGAGGCGCGCTGCGCGGAGTACGACGACGGGCCGCTGCCCCTGATGTTCGGCATCGACGGCAAGCGCGTGCCCGAGGAGCAGGAACTCCTGCACCTGTCGGGCTATGGCGGCGCGCGCCCGGTGCGCATTGGCAACGCGGCGGCGGACCAGTTGCAGCTCGACATCTACGGCGAGCTGATGGACTCGGTGTACCTGTCCAACAAGTACGCGGCCCCCATCTCCTATGACTTCTGGCGGCACCTGCGGCGGCTGGTGGACTGGGTGTGTGACAACTGGGAGCTGCCAGATGAGGGCATCTGGGAGGTGAGGGGCGGGCAGCGGCAGTTCGTGTACTCGAAGCTGATGTGCTGGGTGGCGGTGGACCGGGCCGTCCGGCTGGCGGACAAGCGCAGCTTCCCGGCGGATCGGGCCCGCTGGCACAAGGTGCGGGACGCCATCTTCGAGGACATCATGGACAAGGGCTGGAACCCGGAGCGGGGCGCCTTCGTCCAGTACTACGGCGGCCACGCGCTGGACGCGGCGAATCTGCTGATGCCGCTGGTGTTCTTCCTGTCCCCGGTGGACCCGCGCATGCTCCAGACGCTGGACGTCATGCGCAAGCCGCCATCCCAAGGCGGCCTGGCGTCGGACGGGCTGGTGTTCCGCTACGACGTGGAGGCCACGCTGGATGGGATTGCCGGCAGCGAGGGCACCTTCAATCTCTGCAGCTTCTGGCTGGTGGAGGCGATGACGCGCGCCAGCGTGGCCCGGCCCGACTTGCTGGAGGAAGCGCGGCTCATCTTCGAGCGGATGCTGGGCTACGCCAACCACGTGGGCCTGTACGCGGAGCAGACGGGCATGTCCGGCGAGGCCCTGGGCAACTTCCCGCAGGCGCTGACGCACCTGGCGCTCATCAGCTCCGCCTACAACCTGGACCGCACGCTGGGCCGGCGCGACTGAGGCCTCGTCATTCGCCCTACACGCCCACGAATTCGGACCAGGCGCCTGGCGTCACCACGCCGGCCAGGCGGACGCTGAGGTCATCCGGCCGCCGGGCGATGTCCAGGGCGTCGAGCAGCCGGGGGTCGTCCGCGAAGTGGCGCCGCTTGCGCTCCACCAGCAGCTCGAAATCGTGGAGCATCATCTCTCGGACGTCTCGGGGCATCCGTTTCAGCGTGGCGCGCGCCCGCTCCACCCAGCCCTTCTCCGGCTCCCAGGTGTCCTGCACCACGGCGTTCCACGCGCTCAGGGCCAGCGCCAGGCAGGTGAAGAGCTCGGCCTGCGGATCCTCCGAGTCCTCCACGTCCTCCAGGATGGGTTTGGCGAACTCGAGCAGCGTTTCGGAGACCTTCTTCGTGGGGAGCGAGCGCGTGGGCGCGTGGGTCGCCTTGGGCCGCCGGGTGGCCAGCGACAGCAGGTCGAGCTTTCCCACGTAGCTTCCCGTCAGCAGCGGCAGGGGGATTTCCAGCTGCACCCGAACGTGGAGGTCTCCAACCTTCAGCTCCACGTTCACCTCGCGCTCCTCGGGACGTGCCAGGGCGAGCGCCTGGGCCACCGCCGCCGCCAGCACCAGCTCCTCGGCGTTGCCCAGGCGCGGTGTGTTGCGCTGGACGCGCATCACGTCGGGGACGAAGGGCAGGCCGGTGACGTCCTTGACCGTCTTCACCACCCAGTCCGGCGCGTCCTCGAGCGTCACGCCCAGCGAGTCCGGGATGAGCACGTCGACGTTGCCGCCCGGCAGACCGGACATGCTCATCCGCTCCACGGAGCCGGCCCGGTCGAAGAGGGCGAAGCCGAACTCGCTGCTCCCACTCCCCATGACGGACAGCTCCCGGGTGCCCCGCACGGTGCCCTCCAGATGCACGGTGAAGACCTCTTCGTTCGTCCAGCTCTCCCAAGGCTCCGCGCGGACGAGCGCCGCCGTGGCGTCAAGGAGCGCCTCCGTCACCTCTGGCATCACCATCAATCCCGGCTCCACCGAGGCCCAGTGCATCTGGAGGGCCAGCGCCGCCCGGAACCGGGTGACGGAGTCCGGCATGGGCCGCGACGCGAAGCCGTGGCCGGCTCCAGCACGCGCCAGCCGGCTTTCGCAGTAACGCTTGAGTCCGGCGTTGTCCCTCGCCAGGCCTTCCAGGCCCTCCGCGTCGCGACGCCCGAACACGGGTGGCAGCGCCTCACCTTCGGACGTCACCGCGACGTAGACGGAGGTGCGTCCGTCCACTCCGACGTCGAAGGGACCCAGCTTGAAGGCATAGAGGGCCCCTGGCTCCAACTCGGGTGCTGGGGGCTTCCGTCGAGGCTTCCGCCGGGCGGCATCCTGGAAGGCCCGGCGGCGAGGAAGAGGTTCAAGAGAGAGGTCCTCGGGAAGCTCGGTGGTGGTGAGCTCCGCGCGGACGGGCTCGAGGCGTGGGACCTCCTTCGAGCTGTACACCTGGGTCAGCGGGATGCGTTCGTCACGCGACAGACCCAGCTCCGCGTAGAGGTCATCCCAGAGCAGGTCCGCGGCGTCGGAGAGGTGAGACACCTGCGACTCCCAGTCCTTCAGCCATTCGAGCACCTGGGCGCGGCCCTCGGTGGAGCGCATCAGGTCGCTGGCGCTCCTTCCACCCCAGGCGGGGATTCCCCGGGACAGCTCCTCCCGGGCCCGTTGTGCGAGCATCAACGCGAATGCGTCCGCCAACTGAGGGGGCGCGTCGTCTGGCAGGGCGCGCGCGGGCTCTCCTCGGACGGACTGCACCGGCCCCACCGTGTCCTCTTCGTGCTCGGCCTCCGCGCCCAGCAACTCCTCCAGCAGGGCCTTGCCCTTCTCCAGACGCTGCGCGGAGTGGGTGGTGAGGACCAGCACCTTGCCCTCCACCGTGAGGGAGCCCCACACCGCCGCCCGAGGACCTTCCCAGTTGTAGTGACCCTCGCCCTCGCGGGTGAAGCCGTCGTGCCGGCGCAGGTGCTCTTCGACCTTCGCCGGGTGGCGGATGCGGAAGCGCGCGGTGCAGAGGCGTAGCGGCTCGTCCTCGAAGTTGAGGAGTGGCCGCTCAGTGGTGAGCAGCTCCAGCACGCGCGTGAAAAGAAAGGGCGCCAGCCGCCGTGCCTGCCTGCGGCGGCCGGGCACGTCGTCGGCTGGAGGCTGATGGGTGGCGAACGCGTGACGCGCGGCGACGACGACGTGCTCACGCAGGGGGCGGGGAATCGCGACGATGCCTCCCACCAGCTCCAGGTGGTCCTCGGTGGGTATCACCCAGCTCGCAATCAAGTCGTAGCGGGCTACCTGCGTGGTGAGGCTGCGCTCCTTCACCTCCAGCACCTCGTCGAGCACGAGGTCCCTCAAGCGCAGTCCTTGGCCGAGCCGCACCTCCTCCACCTCGAACACCGAGCACCAGGACGCGGCCAGGGCTGACAGCAAGCCGCGCTCGGCGCGCGACAGGCGTTGCCCGTCCCTGAGGAGCTGACGGTCCGCCGCGGTGCGGCCCTCGGCGTCTTCCCGTCCATGGAGGGTCCACGCCATCAGGGTGGCGCTCATCCAGGGAAACCGCTCGTCGGCCCACGTCGTTGGAAAGTCGGCACGAGCGCTCGCGGACAGCTCCGGCTCGGCGTTGGCGAAGGCGCGCAGCGACGCGAGTCCGCGGGCGAAGGCAGTGGGGCTCCAGGTTGCCATGGATGCACCCTATCCACCGAGGTGGCATGCCTCTACCCCATCAGGCGGGAGTGTCGCCTCGGCGGCCCTGCGGCCAGCTCCCTGCCCGGACGAGCCATTCCGGGCGCTGCCCCCGCAGGGGAAGCACCTGCTCGCGCTGCACCCGCGTCCACTGCCGGGACTCCATCTGGAGCGTGCCCCCGCTGCGCAGGGCCGCCTCCCAGGCGAGCGAGGGGCGCCGCCTCATGGGCTCGGTCTCCAGGGCCCTGACCAGCACCTCCACGGTGAGGGGTATGCCCCTCAGGAAACGCGCGCCTTCCGTGAAGCCGCCGCGCTGCCGCGTCCACCAGGTCTCCACGGCCTGGGCGTCCACCTCGCCGGGAAGCACCCGGGGGCTGGGGAGCCACGCCTGGAGGTCCTCTGTCTCGGGTTCGGCGTCCTCCTCCGCGTCCTCAGCCTCGTCGGCGGGTGCCTCCACGAGGAAAGGAGGCACCATGGGGAGTCCGGTGATGGCGGCGAAGGAGGCCGCGGCCAGCGAGCCCTGGGTCTCATCGCGCAGCAGCGGCAGCAACGCCTCGGCCGCCAGGAGCCTGCCACTGAAGCCCACCGCCCAGATGACCTCCGCCGGTGCGGAGCCGTCTTTCAGGCGCGCGAGGAGGCCCGCGAGGTCCTTCGACTCACCCGCCACGGCGAGCGCGAGGAGCGCGCCGCGCGACGAGGAACCCCGGGCGTGCTCCCAGGCCTCACGCGAGCCCAGCAGCAACCCGGTCTCCAGAGCGGCGTTGCTCACGGTGGGATGGGCATGGCTCAGGGCGCGTGACAGCCGGGCATCCCCTGCCTGCGTCCTGGGAGCGAAGGGAAGGGCACGAAGCGCCTCGGCATGCAGCGCCGGGTCGGCCTCCCAGTCGAGCTTCTCGAGCGCGGCGCTCGTGTCGAGGTGACGGACTCGCGCGACCCGGAGCGCTCCCGCCTGGAGCGTTGGCTGCAACGTCGGCAGCTTCTTCAGGAGCAGGGCGTGAAGGTCCGGCCGGTCGAGCAGCTCCAGCGCGCGGAGGAGGCCCGGATGCGTCCCTTCGGACCCCTGCTCCAACTGTTGGAACACAGGCTCGCGCCAGTCGGCGTCCTCGGCGGAGAGCAGGGCCCACGCCGCGCTGGCCACGCGCGCGGGGTCCTCGGAGGTCAGCGCGGGGAGCAGCAAGCGGGTGGCGGCGGCGCTGCCTCCCAGCACGAGTGCATCCAGGTGGGCCCGCAGGCGCCCTTCATCGCCCTCAGCCAGCGAGGACAGGGTGAGCTCCGGGCTCCAGAGGCCGTGCTCCCACTGCGTCCACAGGAACTCGGCTTCCTCGAGGTGGCGCTCCAGCAGCTCCCAGCGGACCGTTGGACGGCGTGGCGACAAGGGCCTCACAGCTCCTTTTCACAGACGAGGCACCTGGCCTTCGTGTCGCTCTTGCCGAGCGCGATGACCGGCCCCTGGAGCAGCGGTGCGGGCGGGGTGTTCTTGTCGTTGTGGAGCATGAGGTCGAAGGTCCGCGCCACGCTCTTGCCCTCGAACTTCACGTCGAAGGAGTAGTTGACGAACTCGGCCTTGCCCTTCGTTTTGCCGGAGACGACGCCACCGCCCGCGGTGCCCGCCTCGTCGCCGGTGCTGGTGCTGAAGTTCGAGTCCTCGACGCACACCGGCTTGCCATCCACTGAGACTTTTGTCGTGCCCTTCGCCGTGTCCGAGGACATGGCGACGTTGGGGTAGGGAATGGGCACGGGACCGGCGGGGCTGGGCGTCTTGCAGACGTCCGGGAAGGCGATGGTGGTCCCTCCGGTGTCCTTGTGGACGACGGACAGCTTGTTGACGCCAACGGTCGCGCTCATGCGGATGGCTCCTCGTCCCGGGAGTGTATCGCTCCTGGCCTCGTGTCACGAGCCAGGGTGGTGGCTCGTTGTATCGTGCCGTGGAAGGCTGTCCCTCCGGTGTAGGAGGCTGTGTCGCGCATGTTGGGATGGGTCCAGGCGATGGGAATGGCGTCGTCGCTGGGTGGGCTGGTGCCTGCCTCGGCGGCGTTCCGCGCGGGGATGTCCTGGCCCTCGGCGGCGCCGGACTTCGAGGTCTTCCTGAAGGGCGACGAGGCGCCGAGCCCCGTCACCGTGCACGCGGCGGGAGAAGCCACGCTGGGGTTCTCGGGCGTGGGGCGGCTGGTGGCATTGTTGGCGGAAGCGCTGGTGGACCTGGGGACGTGGGTGGACGTCGCGGCGCTGGGGCCCGGCGTGGGGCTCTACCTGGTGCTGCCCGACCCGGAGGCACGGGGCTTCACGACGGGGAAGGACCCCTACGAGGAAGATCCGGACGACGCACGCGAGCGCGTCGCGCGGCTGGTGGACCGGCTGGTGAAGGGGACGTGGCAGGCGCTGGGATGGCCTGCGTGGAAGGGGCTGGTGCGCGCGTTCCCCACGGGGAACGTGGCCTTCGCGCAGGCGCTGGCCGCGGCGGGCGAGGACCTGCGGGCGTCCAAGGTGGAGCGTGCGCTCGTCTGCGCGGTGGACAGCTTCATCTCCCCGGAGACGTTGACGTTGCTGCACCAGCAGCAGCGCCTGAAGACACCGGGCCGGCCCACGGGGTTGATGGCGGGAGAGGCCGCGGTGGCCTTGCTGCTCGCGCGCGAGGAAACCGCGGAGTCCTCCATGGCCGTGGTGCGGGTGGCGCAGGGACGCGACGCGGCGCCGCTGGATGGGGAGCAGCCACCGGACGGGCAGGAACTGGCGCGGCAGGTCCTCGCGGCCTTGGGGCCCTTGGGACAGGACGCGTCCGCGCCGTTGATGGTGTCGGACCACGACGGGCAATACGCGCGGGCCTTCGAGTGGGGGATGCTCCAGGTCCGGCTGAGGGAGACAGATGCTCGCTTCGAGCAAGGCGCGGTGTGGATGCCGGCCAAGAGCTTCGGACACACGGGGGTGGCCTCGGGAGCGGTGGCCACGGCGTTGGTCTTCCGGGGGCTGGCGCGAGGTTACGCGCCCACGTCGTCGGTGCTGGTGCTCTCCTCCGCGGAAGCAGGGGAGCGCGCCGTGATTCACCTCACAGCTCCAGGCCGTTCCAACCCTCGGCTGCGTAGACCTTGAAGCCGGTGAGGCCCGCCTGGACGAAGGCAGCGTGCACGTCTTCTCGGATGAGGATGAGTCGGCGCTCCATGGTGCAGCGGAACAGCTTCGCCTGCGGGGAGATGGCGTCGTACTTCAGGGCGAGCTTCTTCACGCGGCCAATCTGGTCCTTGGCGATGGCGTTCATCCTGTAGACCGACTGCTCCATGTCGATGGCGTCTTCGGCCCCCTGGAGATTGAGGAAGGCGTAATCCGGACCGACGATAGCGCCTTGATGGTCCTTGACCACGACAGGAAGCCATTCCGCGTTGGTGACTTCCAGGGATTCGATGAGCTTGCGCGCGCGGCCTGAGACAAGCAGGTCGCTCATCAGGTTCGGTTGAAAATCGTAGACAGTCCGGTCGTCTGGATAGTTCCTGGAGAAGGAGACCTCACCACCCACAGGAAACTGTTTGATGAGGCTGATGCCTTCGTCGAACTTCCAGTCTGCCGGGCTTCCCCGGGGATATTCATCGATGAAGCCTGCATCGATGCCTTGGACCTTGAAGACGAAGTAGTTCACGGACGACTCCAATCCTGCATGAGATGCCGGGCCATCCCCTGGTGGCTGTACCTCATGATTCTTCGTCCACCTCGCCGTCCTCCTCTTCAAGCCAGCGTAGGAAACGCATGGCGCCGACCAAGGCGAGCACTGGCTCTCCCTCTTCGTCCGTGAAGCGGATGGCGTCCTTTTCATCAGACAGGCTGACCTGGACGCAGTACATGGCCATGTCCTTGCCTGGGCGGACCAGGTCCTTCATCCGGGCATTGATGACGCGCGGATGCGCCTCCAGCACCTCCGTGTAGACCTCATCCAAGGGCACCAGTACCCCCCGGACGCCCTCGCGTGCGGTGACGAAGCACGGAGACTGTTCCGTCAGAACTCGAGCGACGATGTCGGCGGGCTGCTCTTCTATGCAATTGGCTTCGAACATGATGGGTCAGAGCTCCAGTCCGTCCCAGCCTTCAGCTTCGTAGACCTTGAAACCGGTCAGGCCCGCTTGCTCGAAAGCAGCGTGGACGTCCTCACGGATGAGAATGAGACGGCGTTCCTTCGTGCAGCGGAACATCTTTGCGTCGGGACTGATGGCGGTGGTGTTCAGGGCCAACTCATCAATATTCCCGATCTGGTCTTTCTCAAGGGAGTCCATCTCGTACTCCGAGCGTTCCATGTCGATGGCGTCTTCGGCACCCAGGAGATTGAGGAAAGCGTAGTCCGGACCCACGACCTTGCCCTGATGGTCCTTGATGGCGACCGGAAGCCATTCGGCATTGGTGACACCGAGCGACTCGATGAGCTTGCGTGCGCGTCCCGAGACGAGCAGGTTGCTCATGATATTGGGTTGAAAATCATAGAGATTCCGATTGTCGGGATAGTTTTTTGAAAACGAAACTTCCCCGCCTACTGGAAAGTCTTTGGCAAGGCTGATGCCTTCGTGGAACTTCCAATCAGTAGGGCTGCCATTTGGAAGCTTCTCGATGTAGCCCGCCTCTTCGGCCATGACCTTGAAGACAAAATATTTCACGAAAATCTCGAATGACTGGTTCAATTAATAGAGAGAGCCCCACTCATAACGGCTCTTGGCCTTCTTGTCCTTCGGGGCATAGCGCACAAGGGCGTGCTTGTACTCCTTTCCTGCGGTGACTGAGGCCACAACTGCTCGGCTCAGTGCAACGAGGAGCTTCCAGTACTTGTTCTCCAGCTTGTGCAACTGGTCAAAAACATCCTCGATCAACGCCTTGTGTTCTTTTTGAGAGTCGATCGCCTTCTGAAGCTTTTGGGCGATGGTTTTCATGTCCCGCATCACCTGCTGCGTGTAGTTGGGATGGTCGCCCGGGTGCTGCAGCAGCGCGTGGACGGGCACGGCCCAGGCCTGGTCCGGCAGCATGATGATGTTGTGGCCGTGGTTCAGGTTGTAGTCGGACTGGAGGATGAGGCGGAGCTGCCGGTATGTGAAGACCGGGCCGTCCTCCAACTCGTAATAGAACGCCGAGCCCGGGAGGATGTGGTGCGCCTCCCATGCGTACGGGTACTTCTGGAGCGCGGGCTTCTTGTCCTTGTCCTTGGCCCTCGGGTTGAAGTTCTCCGGCGGTCCCCCCGGGAACTCAGCGGTCTGCTTCACCAGGTCCCGGATTTCATCCAGGTAGGAGTGGTCGAAGACGCGGTACACATCACGCCCGTCCAGGGACGCGATGTAGTCAGAGCCATTCTGCGCGTAGTCGCTGTCCTTGCCGAGCACCCCCCGGGGCGGGGCGCTGTCATCCACGTGGTCGGCGTCGTCCGCGGCGCTGGCCGCGGGCTTCGGCTTCTTCTTCTTCGCCGCCTTGGCCGCCGTGTACTTCCGGTCCCTGCTCCGCTCGAAGATGGACAGGAGCCGCTGCGCCAGATCTGTGTTCATCTCGCTCGCACTCAGGTTGCTCATGCGCGTACCCACCTCTCACGTTGTATGGTGCCCGAACGCCCCGTTCCAGGCTACGCTCACCCGCACCTCCCATCATGGCTCGTCTCATCTCCCTCCGTGCAGATGCCGCTGACTCCCTGGGAGAAAGGCTGAGCCAGTTCGACCCGGGCGCGGACCGCTCCAGCATTCTCGCGCGGTTGGACGCCATCACGCTCGACTTGCACCTCATCGCCGTGGCCACGCTGCTGGTGGATGGGAATCCTCAGGGGTTCTTCCTCAATCTCTGCCGGATGGCGGAGAACGGCCGCCGGGTGCAGCGCCTCCTCGCGGACCGGGGCCTTCCGCCACCGCCCGCGCGGCGCAACACGCCTCTGCTCGGCGCGCTCGCCGCCGGCCACTTCTCCCTCGCGGAGGCCGTGGCCGCGAGCTCCGCCACCCAGTGGCAGCAGGGCGCCGAATACGAGGATGAGTTCCTCTGGGCCGCCGCCCTCCAGCACCTCACCCGCACGCCGTCTGCTCCACTGGAGTCCATCCTCGTCCCGCTGGAGAAGGTGGGCCAGGAGCCCTACCTCAGCCGGGTGACCATGGCCCGAGCCCTGGTGTCCAGGGACGCCGCCGCCTTCGCCGAGGCCTTCGCCGCCGCCTGCCTGGACCACGGCATCGTCACGGAGAAGCGCGCCCGCTCGCTGGCCACACCCGTGACGTCCTTCGCGCCGCACCGGTTCGTCTGGCTCGAAGGGCTGGCCCTCCTGCGCCTCGCCGAGCGCGCCAGCATCGCACCCGAGGACACCAGCTTCCGCTACTGCCCGCCCCTGGCCCGCGTCCCGATGACGACGACGTACTCGGGCGACTGGGCCGTCGACACGGCGCCGACCCGGTAACCCCGTCAGTCCGTTCCGACGGGTTGCCCTGGCTCCAGCGTCTCCGCGCCCTCGCACGTCACCTGGATGGAGCGCAGCTCCGTGGGCTCGCGCTGCAACGCGAAGGTGCCGCGCCACACGAGGAACAGCTTCATCGCGTCCGTGTCCAGGACCACGGTGTCCAACCGCAGCGCGCCTTCCAGGTCATCCAGCCCCCGGGCCCTGGGCGCGAGGACCTCCGGAGACGGCAGCGCGGGCAACCTGAACGTCAGCGGCGCACCCGGCGCCACGTGCTTCAGCAGCACGGCCTCGCCCCCTCGCAGGTAGCCCGGGACGAGCTGGTCCCGCGGCGCGCCGTTGAGGAAGCGCCGGTCGAAGTCCTTCGGCAGCAACGGGCTGCGCGACTTCTTCCACGCGTCATCGTAGGTGCCCGCGTAGCCGGCCCGAGGCTGCCAGTGCGGTTCGATGAACCCGAAGCCCGTGGGCGGAGGACGCTGGCCCCAGGACCTCAGCGGCTCGGCGGGGGACTCCAGGTTCGGCAGCCGCAGGTTCTCCTCGAAGCGGCTGCCCTTCTCGCGAAAGCCCGTGCCCAGCGGGTTGCGCGGCTCGAAGGCGCTGCCGTCCTTCCCGCCGAAAGCGCGCTCATAGCGTAAGGGGATGCGCTCGAAGGGGAGGGGCTGCGTCACTCCGATGCCGCCCATGCTCTTGAACCACGTGCGGTCCCCCAGCACACGGACCTGCTTGTGCACCGGCCCGACATGCAACTCCGCGAGGAGCTCGCGAGTCCCCGCCGCGGGCGCATGGGCATGTCCCACCAGCACCACGTCCGTGGCGGCCTTGAAGAAGGCGCCCTCGGGCTCCAGGCGGAGGCTGGCCGCATCTCCGCCGCCTTCCCAGCGCTCACCCCCGGTCAGCAGCGGCGCCTGCTCCGCGGACAGCGCCGGCGCGCCCCGAGGCCGCAGGTCGAACGTGGCCTTCAACACGGGCACGAACAGGGGCCGCAGCGCCTCGTCGGTGAGGAACAGCGGCTCAAAGGTGAAGGGCGTGAGGTTCTCGGTGGAGGGGTGCCCCATGAAACATGTCTACCAGTCCTCACCTGTTTGGGACACGGGCGGCCGGAGCCCGGCTGTCAGCCCGCACTCCACCTTCCGTCCACGCCGTGCCCTCACACAAGGACACGGCCATGGGAGACCCACGCAATCCGAAGCGAGCGCACGAGCGCTGGAACCTGGAGCGCCTGCGCGCCTGCGAGGCGGAGGTGCGCGCCCTGGCGCCCTGGGTGACGGTGTCCGGCGGCTGGGCCTGGCACTTCATGGCCCCGCCCCACGAGGAGCTGAAGCGCTTCCACGACCACAAGGACGTGGACCTCTTCGTGGAGCCCGCGCGCTTCCCGGAGCTCATCGCCGTGCTCACCGCTCGCGGCTACCACCGCATCTGGACGCGCTTCGACGCCACCTCCACGCACTTCTACCGCTACGCCCGGCACGATGAGGGCGGCAAGGTCCTGCTCGACGTCTTCGTCCGGCGCGTGCCGTCCGTGGACGCCGGGGGGATTCGCGTGGTGGACCCGGCCACGCTGCTCACCTTCTACGGAGACATCCACAGCACGGACGACTGCGTGTCGGTGCTGGCGGCGCGGCGGCTGCTGGCGAAGGGCCACAGCCCCCTGGGCCGGGTGGAACTCGTCACGCAGGCCCACTGAATGCCCCGTGGGCGTGGGGGTGCAACCCGCGCGCACGGGCCCGCCGTCACTGCACGGTGAAGAGGTGGTTGTTGCCGAAGTTCGAATCCCAGGCCTGGCAGCCCCAGCGGCTGGTGTTCTCGAACCAGATGGCCAGCGTGCCCCGCGTGTTGAGTGGGATGGACGGCGCGGGCGGGTTGGGCGTGGAGGAGAAGCCCGTCACCCAGAAGCGCTGCACCGGCCCGTTGTTGAACTGGTAGTAGCCCGTGATCGTCCACCCCGGCGTGGTGCCGTTGATGGTGCCCCGACATTGCATCAGCCGGTTCGCGCTGTAGTGGATGGCCGCGGTGGAGCCGAAGGGCAGCGGGTTGGAGGACGCGAACACGTTCCAGCCCTGCGCCGGCGACTGGAAGGTGATGCTGGAAGGGGACTGCGAGGAAGCGGCCGTTCCGGCGAGCAGCACGGCGACGGCGGCGGCGAGACACCAGTGGGGGGATTGACGCGGCAAGGCAAAGCTCCAGGTTGAGAGGAAGCTGCGTTGCGGATACGCACAGCGTGGCAGGCAAGGGCTGTGACGGTCCGCCAGTGGACCCTCACGGGTTTGTGCCGCTCAATCGTGGACTCCTCTAGAGTCAGGCTCCTCACCTTTACGCTCCGCGCCATGGCCGACTTTCTTCCTCGCTTCTATCGACTCGCCGTCCGCGTGGACGCGCACTATGACGCGCTGAGCCGCAAGCTTCGCCAGAAGCTGGGAATCGCGCCGCCGCTGCGCATCCTCCCCTACCGGGGCTATGGCACGCCCGAGCGCGCCGTCATCAAGGCCCGCGTGCTGGAGGACCGGCACGTGCGTCCGCCGCAGGAGCGCTACACGCTGGTGGGCAGCGCGGTGGCCTCCTACAAGCGCTACATGACGCGCGAGGTGCCAGGCGCGCACGTCGCGGTGCGCTGGGGCGACAAGCGCTGGGAGGGCACCACCGACGAGGAGGGCTTCCTGGAGCTGTGGGTGCCTCCGCCGGACGGGGTGCGCTCGGGCTGGCACATGGTGGAGCTGGAGCTGCTGTCGCCGGATGCGGAGGGCGTGTCCCGCGTGGCCGCGCCGGTGCGGATGGCCGGGCCCGGCGCGGAGTTCGGCGTCATCAGCGACATCGACGACACCGTCATCGTCACCGGCGTCACCGACCTGCTGAAGCGGGCCTGGGCGCTCTTCCTGACCGAGCACCGCGTGCGGCTGCCCTTTCCGGGCGTGGACGCCTTCTATGCCGCGCTCCAGCACGGCCGGGGCACGAGCGCGGACAACCCCATCTTCTACGTGTCCAGCAGCCCGTGGAACCTCTACGAGCACCTGGACGAGTTCCTCTCCCTGCACAAAATCCCCACCGGTCCGTTGCTGCTGCGCGACTGGGGCCTGTCCAGCCAGGGTTTCGCGCCCGGCGGGGGCCATGGGCACAAGCTGGAGAAGATTCGCGCGGTGCTCGGCACGCTGTCGCACCTGCCCTTCATCCTCATTGGCGACAGTGGCCAGGAGGACGCGGAGCACTACCGCACCATCGTCCGTGAGTTTCCCGGGCGCATCCTCTGCGTCTACATCCGCAACGTGCCCGGGCATCAGCGCCGGGCCGAGGAGCTGGCGCTCATCGCCGAGGACATCCGCGCCGCGGGCAGCCAGATGCTCGCGGTGGATGACACCACCGAGGCCGCCCGTCACGCCGCGCGCGAGGGGTGGATTCAGTGGCGCGAGGTGCGCGAGGTGGAGGCCCACCGCCGCGAGGACGCCGCGCGCTGAGGCTTCCGGCGCCCACCGAGGTGCAGGTGCTGTCAGGACAGCGGACGGCCGCCCTGGAACTGGGCCATGCGCTGGGCGCGCTCCATCATCTCGCCCTGGGCCCAGCGCTTCTCGTCACCGGCGCGCGGCTGCCGGCGGCGCCAGCCGCCATCCGCCGTCAGCTCCCAGGCGGACGTGGTGTCTGCCATGCAGCGCTCCAGCGAGTCTTTCACCTGGGCGGCCAGGCTGGCGTCCTCCACCGGCGCGAGGATTTCCACGCGGTGGTCCAGGTTGCGCGGCATCAAGTCCGCCGAGCCGATGAAGCAACGCAGCTCCGGGCCGCGCTCGAAGATGTAGATGCGCGAGTGTTCCAGGAAGCGGCCCAGCACGGACACCACGCGGATGTTCTCCGACACGCCGGGAACGCCCGGGCGCAGGCAGCAGATGCCGCGCACGTTCAGCTCCACCTTCACGCCCGCGCGGGACGCCCCGTAGAGGGCGTGGATGATGCCGGGGTCCACCAGCGCGTTCATCTTCATCTGGATGCGCGCGGGGCGCTCGGCCGTGTGCGCGGCGACGGTGCGCTTGATTTCCTCCAGCAGGCCCTGGCGCATGGTGAGCGGAGCCACCAGCAGCTTGCGGAAGCTCTTCGGCCGGCCAAATCCGGTGAGGTAGTTGAAGACGTCCGCCACGTCCGCGCCAATGTCCGGGTCCGTGGTGAACAGGCCCATGTCCGTGTAGAGGCGCGCCGTCTTCGGGTTGTAGTTGCCCGTGCCGATGTGCACGTAGTGCCGCACCTTGTCGCCCTCGCGCCGGACGATGAGGATGGCCTTCGCGTGCGTCTTCAGGGACGGAATCCCGTAGACGACGTGCACGCCCGCCTCTTCCAGCGCGTTGGCCCAGCGGATGTTGGTGCGCTCGTCGAAGCGGGCCTTCAGCTCCACCATGCACACCGCCTGCTTGCCGCGCTCGGTGGCGGTAATCAGCGCGGGCACCAGGGGCGAGCTGTCCGACGTGCGGTACACCGTCTGCTTGATGGCCAGCACGTCCGGGTCGGCCACGGCCTCGGTGACGAAGCGCTCCACGGAGGTGGCGAAGGACTCGTAGGGGTGGTGGACCAGCAGGTCCCCCCGGCGCATGGACGACATCACCGTGCCGCCATCCGGTGCGTCCGCGTCCGTGCGCAGGCGGGCCTGGGTGACGGGGACCCACGGCGGGTCCTTCAGCTCCGGGAAGCCCGGGGCGAAGGCGATGGACTGCAAGTCATTGAGGCCCACCAGGCCGTGCTCTTCGTAGACCTGGCGTGCCTCCAGGCCCATGGCCTCCACCAGCGGCTCGAGCAGCTTGGGGCTCATGCCGGCCTGGACTTCCATGCGGATGACGTCGCCGAAGCGGCGCTCGCGCAGCTCCGTCTCCACCGCCTTGAGCAGGTCCTCCGCGTCCTCGGACACGGTGAAGTCCGCGTCGCGGGTGACGCGGAAGGTGCCCCAGCTCAGCACCTCCATGCCGGGGAACAAGTCCCCCAGGTGCTGGGCGATGATTTCCTCCAAGGGGACGAAGACGTTGCCCTTGAGGGGCAGGAAGCGCGGCAGCAGCTCCTTGGGCACCTTCACCCGGGCCACGCTCTCCTCGTCCGCGTCCGGGTCTCTCAGCAGCACCGCCAGGCTGAGCGACAGGTTGGAAATGTAGGGAAAGTGCCGCCCCAGGCCGATGGCCAGCGGGGTGAGGACGGGGAAAATCTGCTCCTTGAAGCGCTGGTCCACCTGGGCGCGCTGCTCGGCGTCCAGATTCCTGGCGGAGAGGATGCGCAGGCCCTTTTCGGCCAGGGCGGGGCGGAGCACCTTCTCGAAGGCGTCGCCGTGCCGGCGCGTCTGCTTGAGGATGCCGTCGTGCAGCTTGTCCAGGGTGTCGCTGGGAGAGGCTCCGTCGGGAACCAGGCGCGCCACGCCGCCGCGAATCTGCTCGTGCAGACGGGCGACGCGAATCATGAAGAACTCGTCCAGGTTGCGCGCGTAGATGGCGATGAACTTCAGCCGCTCCAGCAGCGGAATCTCCGGAGACTCGGCGAGCTGGAGGACGCGGTCATTGAAGGCCATCCAGGAGAGCTCTCGGTTGAAGAAGAGCTCCGTGTCCTTCGACTCCGCGCCGGCCGGGAGCACGTCCCGGTTGGAGGGTTTCTGGGTGACGCCGCGACCGCCGCCGCCGCGTTTCGGCATGGTGACTTGACTCCTCGTTGACTCCCTTGGAGGGATGTAGCAGGCCGCCCCCCTGTTCATTGTAAACTCGCGTGTTACTTGGGAGAGGGAGCCGTCAGGCGATGTAAGCCCTCCCAGGTGGGCGGGCAGGGAGAAAGGGCGGGAGGCGTGGACTTTGTTGCATCCGCGATATGAGGACTGCATGTCAGGCGACGTGAGCGCGACGGAGACGACCCCCAAGGCGGACGCGGCCAGCGGCCTCTTCACGGCCTTCCAGAAGGACAGGAAGGTGCCTCGGGGACGGTGGGCGGGCGCCCTGCTGATGGCCCTGATACCGGTGGTGCTGGGCGTGGGCTTCTGGACCCTCGCCAAGGGCGAGGAGAAGACGTTCCGCATCGTCACGCCCCAAGGCTTCAAGTCCATGCGGGGTGGGATGACGACGGAGCAGGTGCGCGCCGTGCTGGGACGGCCCATCACCCTGGAGCGGGACACCAGCGGGGCGGAGTGCTACCGCTACGGGCAGCCCAACTTCGTCAACCCGCAGTTCCTCATCTATTCGGTCTGCTACGAGGACGGGAAGCTGCGGGACGTGAAGACGCACCAGTACTCCGCCTGGAACGTGGACCCCGCCACGGGGACGTTCGCGGCGCCGGGCGGGGAGCCCGCGGACGCGGCGCCCGCGCCCGCGCAGGAAGGCTGAGCAGGGCCTTTCATGCCGAAACGATGATGGAACCATGCGTGGCTGCACGCGAGTCACGGGTGCCAGGCTCCCTCCGTTCCATGCAACGGAGGTCGCACCATGCGGCGGTTCTCTCGGGGGCTCGCGGTTCTCCTGGCGGTAGCGGGGCTTTCGTCCGCAGCGGCGTCTGACGACGTCATCGGGTACGAGGCGCCCAGCGAGGAGGCCTTGCGCTGCCTCAGTGAGGACCTGCCCGTGACGGTGAAGGTCGACTATGTCCTCACGGGTTGTTGGGTGTTCACCCAAAGCACCTTCTACCTGAAGGTGACGCAAAGCGGCGCGGAGGTCTCTGGCCGAGGGGACGACTGGGAAGACCCGGTCAAGCTCAGTCCGAGGAAGCTGTCCCGGGCCGAAGGTGAGCGCATCCTCCAGGATTTGACGAGTGTGATGCTTCGTCGTGAGTCCGAGTCGGCCTCAGGTGATGCGCCGACCCGTTACGTGACCACGGTCGAGTGGGCCTGTGGTGGTGTCAGGGGGACGAAGCGCGGCACGGTGGCGTTCACGGCGCCCGCCTACGACTTGTATTCCACGGATGAGGAAGAGGGAGACACCTACGCGCGCGCCGTTGGCATCCGCGACGTCGTGGTGAAGGCGCTCCGGCAGGCGCATCGCTGACACGCTGGGAATCCAACGCATGAGCGCGGGCGTGCTCCATCGAGGCACTCCGCCACGAGGGTGGCCTATCGTTACCGGCAGTGGGAATCCGCATCGTTGTCCGCACCATCCGCGCACCGGCCCGTCTCCGTAGCGGCGTCCTCGCTGATGTGGAGCGTGTACCGGATGGGCGTGTCCTGGTCGGGATTCGCCATGCCGTCCACCACCACCAGCACCGTCTGTCCCTGCGCCAGTGTCACCTTCACGGCGGGCGAGTCTTGGGGACTCCCGTTCGGGTTGGAGGCGCAACCCAGCTCCGTGCCCCGGCAACCCGTGAGCACGTAGAGCGCGTTGCCCCACTCGCTCGGTGCCGTGTCGAAGACGTAGGTGCCCGCCCGCGGCGCCGTCCACAGGTGTGCGCGGTCCTGCTGGAGCAGCGCGCCGCAGGTGCCCTGGAAGCCGTCACCGGAACCCGCCGTCTCGCCGTGGAACGTCACCGGCAGCGCGCTGCCCAAGTCATGCTGCGCGCAGCCACGGCCGCCGCAGCCCGGCGCGTCGTGGCAGTCCGTGTCCGCGCAGTCCACCCAGCGGTCCCCATCATTGTCCATGCCGTCGAAGCAGGAGCCCGCCTCGCTGGCCCGCAGCTCATCGATGTGCAGCTCGAAGTACCCCGCGCTGAACCGGTCCAGGCTCGCCGAGTCAACGACCACCAGCACCGTCTGTCCCTGCACCAGCGGCACCGAAACACGCGCGCCGCCGCCGTAGCTGATGCCGTCCTTCGCGCACGCCAGCTCCGCGCCCCCGCAGCCGCCGCTGCGCACGGAGACGAGCGAGCGGGTGGCCGACTTCGCCGTGTCGAAGGTGAAGAGCGCGCTCTTGGGCGCCGTCCACAGGAAGCCCCGGTCCGGCGCGCCGCTCCCACCGCACGAGGACTGATGGTCATCCCCCGCGTGCGCGGTGGAGCCCTTCACCATCACCGGAAACACGCTGCCCAGGTTCCGGTCCACGCACACGGACGCGCTCGCCGCGCAGACGTTGGGAACGCCCGTCGCTCCACAGGACTCGGGCGCCGTGCAGGTGCCACACTCCAGGAACCGGCCGCACCCGTCCGGCACGGTGCCGCAGTCCTTGCCCAGCAGGCCGCAGGTGTAGGGGCGGCAGGAAGGCGCCGCGCACACGTTGGGTGTGCCGCCACCTCCACACGTCTCGCCATTCGTGCATGCCCCGCACTGGAGCGCGCCGCCGCACCCGTCCGGCACGGTGCCGCAGTCCTTGCCCAGCGACTCGCAGGTGGCCGGTGTGCAGAGGGGACGGCCACAGACGTGGTCCACGCCGCCCCCGCCGCATGTCTCGCCCGCCGGGCAGAGGCCACAGTGCAGGAGTCCGCCGCAGCCATCGGGCACGGTGCCGCAGTTCTTTCCCTGGGACTCGCAGGTGAGCGGGGTGCACACGCCGCCGCCGCACACGTTGGGCTCGGCGCCGCCGCACGTCTGGCCGCCCGCGCAGACGCCGCAGTCGAGCATGCCGCCGCACCCGTCCGCCACTGGCCCGCAGTTCTTCCCCAGCGTCTCACACGTCCCCGGCGTACACGGCGAGTTGCCGCAGACATTGGGCACGCCGCCGCCGCCACACGTCAGTCCGCCCGCGCAGGCCCCGCAGTCGAGCATGCCGCCGCAGCCGTCGGACACCGGCCCGCAGTCCTTCCCCAGCACGTCGCAGGTGGCCCGCTTGCAGATGCCGTGGCCACACACGTTGGGCGCGCCGCCGCCCCCGCACGTCAGTCCGTCCGTGCAGACGCCACAGTCGAGCATGCCGCCACAGCCGTCCGGTACGGCGCCGCAGTCGCGCGCCAGCGACTCACAGGTGTCCGGCGTGCAGGTGGGCTCGCCGCATACGTTGGGTGCGCCCCCTCCGCCGCAGGACTCGGGCGCCGTGCAGGTGCCGCAGTCGAGCACGTCTTCGCAGCCATCCGAGACTGGTCCGCAAGCCTTCCCCAGGGCCTCACAGGTGGTGGGCTCGCAGGGCGCCGGTCCGCACACGTTGTGCCGGCCACCGCCTCCGCACACCTCACCGGGGCCACAGGCGCCGCAGTCGAGCGTGCCGCCGCAGCCGTCAATGGCGATGCCGCAGTCCATGCCCTGGGAGGCGCACGTCATGGGCTCGCAGGAGGACACCGGCCGGCGGCTGTCCGCGTCTTCGTACGGTTGTGTCTGGCTGCACGCCACCCACAGCACCAGCCCACACGTCCAGAACCACGCTCCCCGCCGCCCCGCTCCGCGCATGCGCTCCCGTCCCGCCCAGGCCACCACCCGCGCCCAACGTGGGTCCGGGCTGCGCGCGTGCCCAGCCAGGGTGTAAGGCGGGGTTGGACGGTGCACACACCGCGACGCGCGGGCCCGGGCGCCGTCTGCCCGGGCGCCTGGTTTCCAACGTTCGCGTCACCCGGCGAGCCCCCTGGATTCAGGATGCGGAGCGCTTCACCCTGCCCGAGGGCATGGGCGGTGGACCGTCTGGGGAGGAGGGGAGGTGGCACGTCCGTGGACGTTCGCGCAGCGCGCGGGCGCCGGCTTCATCATCTCGTTGGTGGTGGCGCTCGTGCTGGCGGGAACGTCCGTGGTGGCGCTGCTCTCCGTGCGGGCCAATCACAAGGCGCGCATCCTGGAGCTGTCCCGGGACGTGCTGGACATCAAACAACTGGAGCGGACCTTCAACGACAAGGTCGTCAGTGGCCGGGGCTTCGCATTATCGGGAGATACCTTCTTCGCCCAGGACATGTCCGTCGCACGCGAGCGCTTCATCGCCACCTACGAAGCCCTGAAGCGCCGGCTCACCCAGGAGCCCCTGGCCACGCAACTGGAGGCCGTCTCCCACGCGGAGCTGGAGCACGAGGAGGCCATGCAGGCGCTCATCATGGAGCGCGAGGACGGCGTGCCCCGTCAGCGGCTGGAGCAGATTTTCGACGGCCACGTGGCGGACACGCGCCGCCGTGCCATGGACAGCCTCCGGATGCTCCACCATCAGACGGAGGCCCGGCTGTCCGAGGGCATCCATGAGAGCCTGGCCACGGACCGCAGCGCGCTCGGGCTGTCGCTGCTCGCGGGGAGCCTGGGCCTCGCGGGCGCCACGATGCTGGCGTGGACGCTGACGCGCAAGCTGCGGCCCATCCAACAGGAGGCCGAGGCCAGCGCCGAGCGCTTCCAGCTCCTCGTGGAGGGGGTGCGCGACTACGCCTTGTTCCTGCTGGATGCGCGGGGCCGGGTGGAGAGCTGGAACCCGGGCGCGGAGCGCATCATGGGCTACCGCGAGGCGGAAATCCTGGGTCAGCCCTCCAGCGTCTTCTACCCGCCGGATGCGGTGGCGGCGGGGATTCCGGACAAGGACCTGGTGCGGGCCCGGAGGGATGGGCGGCTGCATACGGAGGGGTGGCGAGTGCGGAAGGACGGCTCGCGCTATCTGGCGGACGTCAACGTCACCGTGCTCCAGGACGCGCGCGGGCAGCCGCGCGGCTTCGCCAAGGTGACGCGCGACATCACCGAGCGGCGCCGGGCCGAGCGCACGCAGCAACTGCTGGCGGAGGCGGGGGGCCTCTTCCACCAGTTCCAGGACCCCGACCAGACGGTGGCCGAGCTGACGCGCATCATGGTGCCGGAGGTGGCGGACGCCTGCCTGCTCTACCTGCTGACGGCCAGTGGCGACCTCTGGCCTCGCGCGGTGGCGCACGCGATGCCGGAGAAGGAGGCGTGGCTGTGGGACGCGGCGCGGCGCTTTCCGCCGCCACCAGAGTCTCCGTGGGGCATCTGGCAGGTGATGCGCACGGGGCGCTCCGAGCTCAAGAGCGACGTGTCTCCGGAGACCCTGGCCCGGGGGCTGGTGGGCCCCGAGCACCTCTCGTTGATGGAGAAGGTGGGCGTGCGCTCCTACCTCGGCGTGCCGCTGCGGGTGGGGCGGCAGACGCGCGGGGTGTTCGTGCTGCTGACGTCCGCGCCGGAGCGCCGGCTGACGGTGACGGACCAGGTCTTCGTGGAGGAGGTGGCGGGACGCGCCGCGCTCGCGCTGGACAACGCCCGGCTCTGGAGCGAGGCGCAGGACGCGGTGGAGCTCATCGGCGTGGCCGCGCACGACTTGGGCAATCCGTTGAACACGCTGCAGTTGCTGCTGCGAAGGCTTCAGCGGATGGCGCTCGCGGAGGAGCAGAAGGCGCGCGACGGGCTGGCGGCGGCGCTGAAGCAGACGCAGCGGCTGGGGCAACTGCTGCACAATCTGCTGGACCTGTCGCGGCTGTCATCGGGGAAGCTGATGCTGGACGTGGCGCCGGTGGACCTGTCGGACCTGGTGCACGAGGTGGTGGAGCGCTTCGCCGAACAGGCTGCGGAGGCGGGCTGCAAGCTGGAGTTCGGCGCGGAATTGGGGCTGGTGGGCCGGTGGGACCGGCTGCGGTTGGACCGGGTGGTGACGAACCTCTTGTCCAACGCGCTGAAGTTCGGCAGGGGACGGCCGGTGGAGGTCCGGGTGGAGCACGCGGGCGTGGCGCGGGCGCGGCTGTGCGTGAGAGACTACGGCGTGGGCATTGCCCCGGAGGCGCAGCGGCGCATCTTCGAGCGCTTTGAAAGAGAGCCCTCCGGCGGCCAGCATGCGGGCTTCGGGCTGGGGCTCTACATCGTCCGGCAGCTGGTGGAGGCGCACGGCGGCACCATCCGCGTGGAGAGCGCCCCCAGCGAGGGCGCCACCTTCATCGTG
The DNA here is from genome assembly GCF_006547355.1 of Myxococcus sp. AB036A. NCBI lineage: Bacteria > Pseudomonadati > Myxococcota > Myxococcia > Myxococcales > Myxococcaceae > Myxococcus > Myxococcus sp. AB036A. The sequence goes on from NZ_VHLC01000022.1 coordinate 23,920, forward strand.
GAGTTGCCGCTGATGCTGCTGGGCTCGGAGCTGCGCGAGCCACCCGATATTCCCCTGCACTCGTGAGCCCGCCCGTCACGCGTGCAGCGGCGGCCGGGTGTCCACGAAGGTCCGCAGGGGCGACCGCTCTGGCGCCTTCTCCTGCTCCTCCAGCAGCTCGAACTCCAGCGAGTCATGCGCGCAGAACACCGTGACGTCCCGTCCGTGGCGCTGCACCAGCTCGCGCAGCCGGCGCATGTTGTGCCAGCGCAGGTAGCCGTCCTTCTGCATCAGCTTCTGGTAGGCGCGCAGCCCTGGCGTGCACCGGTACCGGTCCGGGGCCATCTCGCCGTGGTAGAAGTACGCGTCTCCGGCGTGCAGCAGCCAGCCGCTGCCATTCTGGATGGCCACGCCCGCGTGGCCCAGGGTGTGGCCCGGCAGCGGCACCAGCAGGATTTCCGGCGGCAGTCCTGCCAAATCCCGCACGCACTCGAAGCCGAACCAGCGCTCACCGTCTCCACCGGAGGGGTACGTCACCCACTGCGTCTCGTGCATCCACTGCAACGGCCGGTAGCGGCGCCGGTCCAACGGCGTCGCCTGGGCCACGGCGCCCTGGTACTCGTCCGACAGCAGGTGGACCCGGGCGTGCGGGAAGTCGTCCAGGCCGCCGGCATGGTCGAAGTCCAGGTGGGTGAGGACGATGTCGCGCACGTCCCTGGCCTGGAAGCCCATGCGCTCAATCTGCCGGATGGCCGTGGAGCCCTCGTTGAGCTGGGGCCGCGTCAGCAGGTCGAGGAACAGGGGCGACAGCCGGGGGCGCCGGTGCTTCACGTCCTCCAGGCCGAAGCCGGTGTCCACCAGGATGAGTCCCTGCTGGCCTTCCACCAGGAGGCAGTGACACGTCAGCGCCGCGGGCCCCGTGAAGCCCTTTCGCCCGTCCACCAGCCGGCCGCCCGGTGGGCACATGGTGGTGCAGTTCAGGTGGTGGATGCGCATCGCTTCCGCTCCTCGGCAGGGAGCCGCTCGGGCGGCCCGGGTCCGGAGCTAAAGGTGCGCCGCGCGACGCCACGGAGGAATCCGCGCAAGCGGGATGGCAGGAGGCTCGCCCGCCCGGCGGGGGTGCCTGGATGTCCGCTTCAGAGCTGCTGCAGGTGCTCGGCCGTCCGCTCCTCGCGGACGTTGCCGGTGTTGAGCGTGGTGGCGGGCTCGAAGAGCAGGACGTGGACCTCCTCCTCCGCCACGGGCCGGTGCTCCACGCCGCGAGGAATGATGATGAACTCGCCTGGGCCCACGTCCACCGTGCGCTCGCGCAACTCCATGCGCAGCTGGCCGTGGAGCACGAGGAACAGCTCGTCCTCGGCGTCGTGCTGGTGCCAGACGAAGGGGCCGTGGAGCCGGGCCAGCCGGACGTGTTGGCCGTTCAGCTCGCCCACCACCTTCGGGGACCAGTGCTCGGAGAAGAGGGCCAGCTTCTGCGCGAGGTTGACCTTGTCCACCTCGGGGGCCGGCGTCTCCAGGGCGTCGCGCGCGGGCGGGGTGCCCGTGCCTTCCAAGGCACGGGCAGTGTCGGCGTGGCGGCGGGAGTCCCAGCGCGGACGACGTCCGGCGAGGACCGTGGGGCTGCGATGAGGCGCGCTCATGCGGGTGTCATCTCCTTCCGCGGCGCCGCTGCATTGGCTTGCGCCATGAGTTCGTCGTCGGAGTGTCTGTCTTCTGCGGAGGATAATCCCGCCTGTCAGCGCGCGGGAGTGGCCGCGAGGTCGACTACCCGACGGATGACGTGAAACATCGCGCCCGCGTGTCACGAAGGCGTCTGTCTCGAGCTCAGTCCGGGAAGAACATCGGGTCGCGCGTGGTGACGAACGAGGAGATGGCGCTGGCCACTTCCTCCGGCAGCCCGGTGAATTGCACACCCACGCCTGGCATCAGCTCCGGCGTGCGGGAATTGGCCTCGCGCACCCAGCGCACCACGCCCGTCACCTTCATGGGCCGGCCGCCCGGCAGCGTGAAGTCCAGCTCCACCTGCGTGCCGCGCGGCACCGCGTCCACGGTGGCGATGAACACGCCGCCCTCGCTGAGGTCCAGTGAGAAACCCGTGAAGAAGTTGGAGTCGCTGCGCATGTCGATGGACGTGTGCATCCGCACCCGTCCGTTGCGCCGCGCGTCGTTCTCCGGCGGGGTGGCGGGCCGGGCCGCGGCTGCTGGGAGAGGTGCGTGCCCCTGGGCCCTCGCCGCGGCGGCCGCCCGCGCCAGCTCGGCCTGGCGGGCCTTGGCGGCTTCGTGTTGTGCCCGCGACGCGGCTTCCTGGCGGGCCCTGGCCGCCTCGGCCTGACGCTTGAGCACCGCTTCCGCCTCGGTCACCGCGCGGGCCACCTGCGCCGCCTGCTCCTGGTGGGCTCGCAGCAGTGACTGCATCTCCGAACCTGCTTGCCGCCGAGCCTGGAGCGCCGCTTGACGGGCCTCCAGTGCCCGGACGCGCGGCGCCTCCACGTCCAGCGCGGGCGCCACGGCCAACTGCAACCGGGAGGACTGTTCCCCCAACATGGGGTCGGCACCGGGGACCTGGTGGGCCCGCGTCAGCGCCTGCCGCGTCTGCTCCAGCCGGGTGGCCAGCGCGGACGCCTCCGCCGTGGCCTGGGCGAGTTGTTCATGGAGCCGGCCCTCCAGCGTGGACAGCTCGCTCTCGGCGCGAGCCAGCTCCGCTTCACGGGAAGCAGCTGGAGGCATGCGGGCAGAAGGGGACGGCGAGCTCATGGGCGAAGGACTCCAGGGCGCCCACTGTAGCGTCCCCCGGACGGCCCCACGAGCCCCATGCGCCGAGCCGGAAATGACCCGGGGCCGCCCGCCTCCCAGGGATTGGCGGCAGGCAGGCGGCCATGCGCTGCCCGGGCCGCCTCAGTCCGCGCCCTTGATGCAGGCCACCGGCTTGAGCCGGTAGGCCACCCGGGCCAGCCCTGCCATCTCCACCGTCTCCAGGACGTCGTCCAGGTTCTTGTAGCAGGGGCCGGACTCGTCCAGCGGCGTCTGGCGGGTGTTGAGGAGGATGCCCGCCTCGGCCATGCGCTGGTCGGTGACGTCCTGCTTCAGCACGCGCCTCGCCTCGCCACGCGACATGCGGCGGCCGGAGCCGTGGTTCACCGAATAGATGGACTTCTGTGCGCCCGGCTCGGCAAAGAGGATGGCGCTGCCCGTCTCCATGGAGCCCGGGATGAGGATGGGGTGGCCCGTCTTCTCCCAGGGCGTGCCCTTCAGCGCGGGGTGTCCTCCGGGGAACGCGCGCGTGGCGCCCTTTCGGGCGACGAACTTCCCCGCCTCCTTCTGGATGAGGTTGTGGGAGATTTCGTAATACACGCTGGCCGTGCCGCCGAAGACGTCCTCCAGCGCCGCGCACACCGCCTCACCGATGATGAGCCGGTTGGCCACCGCGAAGTTGGCCGCCATGTTGTGGAGGTTCCAGTAGTCGCGGCCCAGCGGGCTCTCCGCGTCCAGCCAGACATGGTCCTCGCTGCGGCTCTTGAGGCCCAGTTGCGCGGCGCCCTCCACGAAGAAGTGCTTGGCGATGTTCCACCCGAAGCCGCGGCTGCCGGTGTGCAGCATCACCCACACGCGGCCGTCCTGGTCCACCTGCATCTCGGTGAAGTGGTTGCCGCCGCCCAGGCTGCCCAGTTGCTCACGCTTGCCGAAGGCGCGCTCGGGGATGTCCACCCGGTCGTCCTCGACGGGGATGTAGTCGCGCTCGGTGACGGACGAACCCCGGCCCAGGGCCTTGGCGCCGTGGCGCACCACGTCCGAGAAGGTGCGGTCCGTCACCCTGCGCTGCTTCTGCACGCGGCTGGCGCCCACGCCCACGGCGATGCGCTTCGTCACCTCTTCAATCCAGCGGCGGCGCTTCGTGGCGTCGGCGACGTCCTCGGCGGTGAGCGTCGTCTGCAACTGCACCATGCCGCAGCCGATGTCGTAGCCGGCGGCGGTGGGCAGGAGGATACCGTCCGTCTCCACCACCGTGCCAATGGGGACGCCGTAGCCCAGGTGACAGTCGGGTGTGACAGCCACGCGGGTGACCCCGGGGAAGGATGCCGCATTCACCACCTGGTCAAAGACAGAGTCCTCCAGTCCAGGTTGCTCGGGGCCCTCCCCCCACAGCAACTTGTCGGACAGGAACAGGTCCGCATCGACCTTCATGCTCTTGGTCTTCGCCAGGACGTAATGGCCCTCTGAGACCTTCTCCAGCCGCTGCTTCCAACTCATGACTCTTATCCCCCAGACGGGATGAACACGCGGCAGCGACGGGAGCGTCCAGGGAAGCTGACGCCAGGAGCCGAAACCCGAAAACAGGAGCAGAGGATGCTGGGGGCACAGGCGGGAAGGCGAGCGAATTCGGAGCCGCACGAGGCCGCGGCCGGGACGTGCCCGGCCGGGCGAAAGTCAGCCCGAGAGCGGACGGCGAGGTTCCGATCGCCCCGGGACTTGTCACGTCCGGATTCCATTCCCATCCATTCCGCAGCATCCAGGTAGGGGGTGGGCGATGGGTTTCCTTGGTGGGATTTTCCTGGCGGTGGCGTTGCAGGCGGGACCCGTGGAGAAGGAGCAGGCACAGACGCCGGTGGAGGTGGCAGCCCCGGTGTTCAATCCCTCCGCGTGCGCGAAGAAGCGGGTGGACCCCTGTGGGTGTCACCATGTCTATGGCATCCGGCACTGCCACCCGAATCGGAAGGGTGACCACTGCGAGGCGCCGGTGAAGGCGGAGGTCGAGGCCCCGCGCAAGAGCCGGGACACCTCGAAGAAGGCGGACACGCAGGCCCGGACGCGCGAGCCCGAAAAGAAGCAGCTCGACCCGAGCAAGTCCGTGTCCATGTAGGCTCCAGGCGCGCGGGCGATTCGCGGAGGAACGCGGAGACCTCGCGCGCCAGCAATTCAGGCGCGGTGACGTGGGCCACGTGGCCCTGTCCGGGCGGATGCCCAGGCGGGCGGGGCTCAGCGTCCGCGCGAGCGCCGCGTCCGGTCCTGCGTGTGCGAGCACAGGGTGCAGCGGGGAGCCTTGTGGCGGGTATGGCCGCCCGCGCGCCCCACGCCGCCCAAGGTCAAGGCCCTTGGCGATTTCCTGGCGCAGTTGCTCGCCGAGTTGTCGTCACGTCATGGCCGGGTGGAAACGGGGGGAGGGAACGGGGTAACAAGGCGGGTGAGCCGTGCCGCTCCAGGCACGCGCGGTGCCGAGGTGCGCATGCGAACGCAGCAGAGCCGCTCGCTCGTCTTCCTCCAGCAACTCGGCTCCGGGGCACGTGAGGGCTACGAGACCCTGCCCGGACTGGAGGACACGCTGGTCGCGCTCTGCGCCGCGGCGCGGCAGGCCTGGCCGGGCGTGACGCTGGCGGAGGAAGACTTCCTACGCCACCTTGCTTCGTGCCTGCCACGGGACGAGGACCCCTCACGGGTGCTGGCCACCGTGCATGCCGCGGACCTCTTTCTGGCGTGCGCCTGTGTGCGGGGGAACGCTGCGGCGCATGCCGCGCTGGAGCGCCACGTTCTTCCCAAGGCGGCGGCGTCCTTGGCTCGGATGCGGGACACGGGTGTGGACCCCTCTGAGGTGGTTCAACACCTGCGCGAGCGGCTGCTCGTCCCAGAAGGTGACCGGCCCGGACGCATGGCGGAATACCAGGGCAGTGGTCCGCTCGCGGCCTGGTTGCGGGCGGCAGCGGTGCGTACCGCCCTCAACCTCCAGCGCTCGGAGCGCCGGAGGGCCCACGCCGAAGAAGAGGCGGAGGCGCTCCCGCTGCCAACCCATGCGGGCATGGCGGACGTCGAGTTGGACTACCTGCGCAAGAACCACCGCGAGCATTTCCAGACGGCGCTCTCCGAGGCACTGAATGCCCTGCCCACGCGGGAGCGCACCGTGCTGCGCTTGCACGTGGTGGAGGGGCTGAGCCTGGAGCGCATCGGCACCATGTACCAGACGCACAAGTCCACCGTGTCGCGCTGGGTGGCCCGCGCCCGGGAAGCGGCGCTGGAGGGCACACGTCAGCGGCTGGCGGAGCGGCTTCGGCTCACCTCCGGCGAACTGCACAGCCTGATGCGGGTGGTACAGGGAGAGCTGGACCTGAGCCTGCCGTCCCTGCTGAGCACGTCTGGGGCTTCCTGAGGGTCCGCGGACTTTTTTCGCGGCCGCGTGCAACGCTCCGACATGGCCGGTGTCATCCGGGTGAAGGTGGAACACCCCCCTCTTGGAGGACACACACCATGCATCACAGAATGGGCCTTGCCCTGGTTGCGCTGGCGTTGGTGGGAGCACCTGCGCTGGCGGAGGAGTCGAAGCCGGTCCCGTCTTCTGGGGCCTCGGCCACCACCGAGGAAACGGTGGTCGTGAAGAAGGGCAGCCATCGCGACCTTCAAATTCCGGGAATGGTCCGCATCGCGATTGACGAACCGGAGACTGCGGACATCAAGGCACTCGGCAAAGGGGTGCTGCGCATCATCGGTAAGCAGGCCGGTGAGACAGCGCTCCTCGTGTGGGCGGGGCCCGAGAACAAGCGGAGCAGCTACCGCATCGTCGTCACCGATTGATGCAGGGCATCGGTGGCCATGGCGCCGCCATGTGACATGAGTGGGAGCCGCGCTCCTCCGCGCAGGGATGAGGGGCGTGGGCGCCGCTGGACCAGGGCTTCGCGCCGTCTGGACCGCACCACTTGTCCGAGTTGACGTCTCCGCCGTGAGCGCTGGATGCGCGTGGTCACCTCCCGGAGGTGGATGGCCACCACCTCGAGGCTTGGAGGGCTCATCTGAAGAGAGCGCCTTCCAGAGGACCTCCGCGGCAGTCTCGACGTCTTCTTCACCCACCACCTCGCCCCGGCCCGCCCGGCGCACGAGCTCCGACAGCATGCCCCACACCATGCACTCATGGAGCCAGGTGCGGCCTTTGGGAAACACCTGCTCGCGCTCGCCATGCTCGAGGACCTCCAGCACCTGCGCGCGCGTCCGTCCGTCATGCTCGCCCGGTGGGTCCGTGTCCGGATGGTTGTGAAGGAAGGTGAAGCCCACGAGGTGGGGCTGCAACAGCGCCCAGGTCGCGAACTCGCGCCAGAAGGCGATGAAGACGTCGCGAAAGCCCTGCCGCAGCGGGTCGCCATCCGCCATCTGGTAGGCGACGAAACCCGTGTAGGACAGCTCGCGCTCGGTGAGGGTCCGTATCGCCCTCGCGATGCCCTGCTTGCTGCCATAGTAACGATACAGCGAGCCCACCGAGAGCCGCGTGGCCCGGGCCAGTTCCGCGGCCCGGACGTTGTCGAACCCCCGCTGTGCCAGCAACTCCGCCGCGTCACGCAGCCTGAAAGCGCGCATCTCCGCCAACGTGTACATTCGCCCGTCCCCCTGCCTTCGCGGCCGTCGCGTGGAAGGAACGTTCCCTCCACGATGACCTGTCTACAGGGAGGGACTGACATGAGGTGGGAGGTCGGGTCGGCGCGCCAGCGGAGCTGCCTTCGAGGGTGGGAAACTCGGGTGGGCTGTTCGGCGCGGACCCGGGCTGCGATGATTCGAGGCGCGCCATGAACCCGTTGCACCGTCCTCCGATGTCCGCATGTCCGGATGAGAACCTGCTCGCGGCCTTCGTCAGTGGCTCGGCTCCCGTGGGGAAGGTGGTGGTGGTGGAAGCACACCTCGACGGTTGCGCGGACTGCCGGGCGTTGGTGGCGGCGGTGGCGGCCAGCTCCTCCCTGCCGGGCGCAGTCGCAGTTGAGCGTGAGGTGGAGGTGCCCACGCGGTGGGACACGGGCGCGGCGACGTTGCCGGACGCGCGGGAGGAGCCGGTCCTGCCGCCAGGGACGCGGCTGGGGGCCTATCTGCTGCAGGGCGTGTTGGGCATGGGAGGGATGGGCGTGGTGTACGCGGCGGATGACCTGCGGCTGGGGCGGCGGGTGGCGCTCAAGCTGTTGAGGCCGCTGCTCGCGGGCGCACAGGACCAGGGGCGTGAGCGGCTGCTTCGCGAGGCCCAGGCCATGGCGCGGCTCTCACATCCCAACGTGCTGCCGCTCTTCGAGCTGGGGACGGCGGAGGGGCACGACTTCCTGGCCATGGAGTGGGTGGACGGCACGACGCTTGCGGACTGGCTTCGGGAACGCGAGCGTCCATGGCGGGACGTGTTGGATGTCTTCCTGGCAGCGGGAGCGGGGCTGGCCGCCGCCCATCGCGCGGGGATGGTGCACCGCGACTTCAAGCCGTCCAACGTGCTGGTGGGGCGCGACGGCCGGGTACGCGTCACGGACTTCGGGCTCGCGAGGCACGGCACGGGCGTGTCTCCCGAGGCGCCGGCCGGTGTGAGCGAGGGTGCATCGAAGGCCTCCATGCTCACGGAGTGGGGGCAGGCCGCGGGAACGCCGGCGTACATGTCTCCCGAGCAGCGCGCGGGAAGGGCCGTGGACGCCCGCGGCGACCAGTACAGCTTTTGCGTCGCGCTCCACGAAGCGCTCCACGGTGAGCGTCCCGGCCACCGTGCTGCCTCCGCCGCACCGCGAACATCGAGCGTGCCGAGGCATCTCCGCACCGCGCTGGCGCGGGGGCTCGCGAACGCGCCCGAGGACCGCTTCCCCAGCATGGAGGCGCTGATGGCGGTGCTCTCCCTGCCTTCGCCGGCATGGGGCCGCCGGGGCATCCTGGCCCTGGCGGGAGCGGGTTCCCTGGTAGTTCTGGGCGTGCTCCTGTGGAAGCCGTCTTTTCTGTTCCAGACCGACGCCGCCACGCCGCGAGCCGAGAGGCCCGGGCGCATGGCCGCATCGCCGGTTGTCCTGCGCGTCGGCGACGTGCACGAACTGGTCGTTCCTGGACTCCAGCGCATCGCGGTGGGCGAACCGAGCCTCGTCGAAGTCACCGTGCCGCGTCAGGGCGTGGTGCGTCTGAGGGGGAAGGAGGCGGGCAGCACGGACCTGATTACGTGGAGCCACGCCGGAGAGATGAAGTCCCGAGTCCTGGACGTCACCGCGCGCTGACGTCAGCGTCCGCCGGGAGCCCTGCGTGCCTGGCGGGGCGTTTCCTGTCCCAGCAGCCGGTACGCCTGCTGCCGGTGTTCGCGCAGCGTGGGCAGCATGTCCCCGAGCAGCGCTTGCAGCCCGGCGTTGCCGGAGAACTGCTGCTGCCCCGCCATCACCTTGGCGATGTCCGCGTCATGGTCGCCCACCATGGCGGCCAGGAAGGCGCGGTCGAACGCGGGGCCCTGGAGGGACTGGAGCTTCGCCATCGACGCTTCTTCCGCGCGCTCCATCGTCTTGGCGAACTCGGTGTCCGCCTGGGGCTCGGCCAGCGTCAGGTTCTGCTTCCGGGCGTAGGCCATGAGGCGTTGGTCTGCTTGCCCGTGGTCCTTCACCAGTCGCGCGCCGTAGTCCTTCACGCCTTGGGCGCTGCCCTGCCGTTGAGCGAGCTGGCCCAGCTTCACCTCGTGCTGGTTGGCCTGGTGGAGCTCGTCGAGGAACGCCTTCTCGTCGGTGGGGATGGGCAGCAGGCCTTGCCGCAGCAGCGCCACGCCGCGCGCATCAGGCGGAGTGCCCTGGGAACCAGCGCCCCCCGTGCCTTCCTCGAACGGCTCCGGGGCCTGCCCCTGGTCGATGGCCTCCGGACGGCCCATGCGGACCATGCTCTCCGTGTCGTCCGTGCCGTTCTGCTGCGCCAGAGCGCCGCCGCCCAGTGCGAGCGTGCCCGCCACCACCCCACCCATCCATCGCTTCATCGTCTGCCTCCCATGTCCCGAGCGAGACATCAAACCGAAGGTGGAGGCGGAGGATGGCGCCGAGCAAGTGGGGCGGGCAGCGGGGCGAGGGCTCCTGCCTCAGTGCCTCCGGGGTTTCGAGGGCATCCCGCCGTCAGCGGCGCCACTCCCGGAAGGCTTACGGCTCCGACAGCAGGAACAACGCGTGCGCGCTGGCGATGGGCCGCGTGCGGTCGTCCTGCCACGCATCCACCCGGACGTTGGCCACGCGCCGGCCCTGGCGGGTGACGAACGCCTTGGCGAAGGTGTCCTGCGGCTTGCCGGAGCGGAGGAAGTCCACCGTGAGCGAGATGACCTTCGGCACGCGCTCGGTGTTCGTCTGCAGCAGCAGCTCGAAGACGGCGGCGGATTCCAGCAGCGCGCCGAGCGTGCCGCCGTGCAGGGCGGGAATCAGGCTGTTGCCGATGTTCCTCGGGTTGAAGGCCATGCGGCAGAGCATCTCGCCGGCGAGGTTCTCCACGCCGATGCCCATGAAACGCGTGTAGGGGATGGCGTCGGTGAGGCGCTTGTACTCGCGCGTCTTGCGTACCTGGCGAACCAGCTCGGCGAGGGGAGGCTTCGTGGACTCGGACATGGTCGTCATTCCTCTGTCCGCATGAAGGTGCCCTGGGCGGAAGCCACGGGGTGGCCCGGGTCGCCCTGGTGGACGAACGCGCGGACGAAGGCCACCTGGCGGGTGAGCCGGTAGCACTCGGCCACGCAGGTGAGAACGATGCCAGGCCGCGCGGGGCGCAGGTAGTCGATGCGCAGGTCCAGCGTGACGAGTGGGGCGAAGCGGCCCAGCTTGAGGAAAACGGCGGTGCCACAGGTGGCGTCGATGAGCGTCGTCACCGCGCCGCCGGCGATGACGCCGGTTTCCGGGTTTCCGACGAGGTTCTCCGCGTAGGGCAGCTCGACGGTGGCCTCAGCGGCGCGGATGTCCACCAGCCTCAGCCCCAGCGCGTGATTGTGGGGCACGACGTCGGTGTAGAAGATCGCGCAGCGCTCCATCCGCTCGGCCTTGTCTTCAGGAAGCGTGAAGTCGTCCGACATGAGGGGCGCGATACCAGATTCAGGGCCGCATGGCGCACTGTGTTTTGACGGGCGCCCGCAACGTCACGCTAGGAGGCCACGGCCGCGGCGCTGGAGAGCTGCTTCCACGCGCCGGCAAGCGACGTGCCGATGTCCCGCATCACCGCGTCATCCGACCAGTAGAAGGGGTGGACCAGGGGGGTCCACGAGAAGAGCGGGCCCGCCACGCGCACGGCGCGGTCCTCCACCGCGGCGTGATAGGCGGCGCTGAGGGGCTGGAGCGGCCAGGCGAACACGTCGTCCTCGTCGTGGAAGTTGAGCCACCGTCCGCCAAGCCCCGGATGGTGGCGTGCCAGCTCCGGCGCGGGGACCTGCACGGGCTGGTCGAGCTCCGCGTGGGGATAGCGCAGGCTCCAGAGGGCCATGGGACTGCCCAGCGTGTAGAAGTGGCTGAGCGTCTCGCCGCGCTCCAGGGGCGAGCTGCCCTGGGCCGCGCGCACCGTCTCCTCGATGATGTCCCGCCCGGCCAGTCGCTGAGCCTGCAAGTCGTAGAAGTAGTTGCTGGCGATGACGCTGCCCAGGCTGTGCGCGATGACGCAGAGCGGAGCGGTGTCACCGGCCTGCTGGCGCAGGCGGCCCAGGGCCTCGGCGACCTTGCGGTGGATGCCCGTGTAGACGTCCGGGTCGGCGGGGTTCGTCTGGTAGGCGATGATGTCGCCCACGAAGTGCACCAGCATCCACCGCAGGCCGGGGTAGCGCAGGTCCATGCCGCGCAGGGACGGCCGCATCAAGCGGAGCATCATCGGCACGAGCGCGGACTCGTGACCCTGGTTCACCGTGCGCACGCTGTCATAAAGGGATTTCCAGTACGTGTCCGCATCCGCAGGGGCGTAGCGGGCGAGCAGGTCCTTCTCCGCGCCTTCCAGCACGGAGGCCCAGTTCACCGTTTCGACGGCGAGTGTGTCCGGCGCGGCCCCCGCGTGCTGCGCGAAGTGCTGGCGCAGCAGACGCACGGCGGTGTCATAGAGACCCGGGTCATCCACTTCAATGCCGTGGATGACGAGCACGGCGAGCTTCTGACGCGTCTGCATGGAGACTCCCCCCGGAATCAGTGCTGCTCGGCGGGTGTGAGCCTACACGGCCCGGAAGAGGCTCGCCTGTTCGCCTGTTCTCAGCCGGCATCCAACAGCCCCTGGGGGCCGGATAGTCTCCGCCACCCGACACACGGTTTCTTCCTCAAGAGGACTTCTGGTGAAACGACTGACCTCCTCCCTCCTCGCCGTCCTGCTGATGCCCGCCGCGCCCATGGCCGCGCAGCAGGCTCCGGCGAAGCCTCCCGCGGTCCGGCAGGACCCGCCACGGCCGGCACCCGACACGAAGGACGCCGCGCGCGACGCGGCCCGCGCCGCCGAGGTAGACGCCCCGCGTCCGCCGTCCGGTGAGGCCGCGCAGAAGGCGGAGAAGGAAGGGGGAGACACCTGGAAGGTGGACGCGCCGGGCTTCCCCGCTCGCCAGGTGAACATCGACGTCACCGAGGGCACGTGGATGAACGTGGACGTCAGCCCGCGCGGAGACGAAATCGTCTTCGACCTGCTGGGGGACATCTACGTGCTGCCCATGGGCGGCGGCGAAGCGAAGGCGCTGACGTCCGGCGTCGCGTGGGACATGCAGCCGCGCTTCAGCCCGGACGGCAAGCGCATCGTCTTCACCAGTGACCGGGGCGGCGGAGACAACATCTGGGTGGTGGACCGGGACGGCTCGAATGCGCGGGCGGTGACGGAGGAGAAGTTCCGCCTGCTCAACAGCCCCGCGTGGAGTCCGGACGGGCAGTTCATCGTGGCGCGCAAGCACTTCACCGCGCGGCGTTCGCTGGGCGCGGGCGAGGTGTGGATGTACCACCGCGCCGGCGGCGAGGGCGTGCAGCTCACCGAGCGCACCAACGACCAGAAGGATTTGGGCGAGCCCGCCTTCTCACCCGACGGGCGCCACGTCTACTTCAGCCAGGACGTCTCGCCGGGGAAGAGCTTCGAATACAACAAGGACCCCAACGGGCAGATCTACGCCATCCAGCGGCTGGATTTGGAGACGAAGGAAATCGAGCCTTTCATCACGGGCCCCGGCGGCGCCATCCGCCCCACGCCGTCACGTGACGGCAAGCAGCTGGCCTTCGTCCGCCGGGTGCGCGCCAGGAGCGTGCTCTACGTCACCGACGTGGCGTCCGGCGCGGAGCGCCCGCTGTACGACGGGCTCGACCGGGACATGCAGGAGACGTGGGCCATCCACGGCGTGTATCCGGGCATGGCGTGGACGCCGGACAACAAGGCGATTGTCTTCTGGGCGGGCGGCAAGCTGCACCGCATCGACGTGGCCACGAAGAAGGTGACGCCCATTGCCTTCCGCGTGCGGGGGACGCGCACGATTTTCGAGGCCGTGCGCAGCCCGCAGGCGGTGGCCCCCGAGCGCTTCTCCACGAAGATGCTGCGCTGGGTGCAGGTGTCCCCCAAGGGGGACCGCGTGGTGTACCAGGCGCTGGGCAAGCTGTACGTGAAGCAGCTGCCGGCGGGTACGCCCCGGCGCCTGACGAAGCAGGACGACCACCTGGAGTTCTATCCGTCGTTCTCTCGGGACGGGCGTTCCATCGTCTACACGACGTGGGACGACGAGAAGCTGGGCACCATCCGCGTGGTGCCCGCCACCGGCGGCGAGGGCAAGGTGCTGACGAAGCAGCCGGGCTACTACGTGGAGCCCGCGCTCAGCCCGGACGGCAAGACGCTGGTGTACCGCGCGTCCGGGGACGGCTACCTGATGCCCGGGCTGTGGAGCCGGAACACGGGCCTGTTCGCCATGCCCGCGGGTGGCGGCACGCCGAAGCGCCTGGCGCGTGACGGTGAGCAGCCGCACTTCGGCGCGCGCTCGGACCGCGTGTACTTCCTGCACGTGGAGCACAAGGAGAAGGAGGACGTCCGCTCCCTGAAGAGCATCGGGCTGAGCGGGAGCGAGGAGCGCACGCACCTGACCAGCGCCGAGGCCACCGAGCTGCGCGTCTCCCCGGACGAGCGGTGGGTGGCGTTCCGGGAGAACTTCAACGCCTTCGTCGTTCCCTTCGCGCTGGGTGCGAAGGCGGCCACGGTGGGGCCCGGCGCGAAGGCGCTGCCGCTGGCGAAGGTGAGCCGGGACGCGGGCGAGTACCTGCACTGGTCCGGCGACAGCCAGCGCCTGCACTGGGCGTTGGGGCCCGAGCTCTTCACGCGCGCGCTGAAGGAGAGCTTCGCCTTCATCGACGGCGCGCCGGAGAAGCTGCCGGAGGCGCCGGAGAAGGGCGTGGACCTCTCCTTCCCGGTGAAGGCGGACGCGCCGGAGGGCACGCTGGCGCTGGTGGGAGGCCGCGTCATCACCATGAAGGGTGACGAGGTCATCGAGCAGGGCGTGGTGGTGGTGCGGAACAACCGCATCGTCGCCGTGGGCCCGGTGGGCAAGGTGCAGGTGCCGTCCGGGGCCAAGGTGGTGGATGTGAAGGGCAAGACGTTGATGCCCGGCCTCATCGACGTGCACTGGCATGGGGCCATGGGCATGGACGGGCTGATGCCCGAGCAGAGCTGGGTGCATGCGTCGTCCCTGGCCTTCGGCGTGACGACGCTGCACGACCCGTCGAACACGTCGGAAGAGGTCTTCGCCGCCAGTGAGCTGGCCCGGGCGGGCGGCGTGGTGGCGCCGCGCATCTTCTCCACGGGCACCATCCTCTACGGCGCATCCGGCGCGGGCTACCGCGCGCCCATTGAGACGTTGGACGACGCGCGCTCGCACCTGCGGCGGATGAAGGCGATGGGAGCCTTCAGCGTGAAGAGCTACAACCAGCCGCGCAGAGACCAGCGGCAGAAGGTGCTCCAGGCGGCGCGCGAGCTGGACATGCTGGTGGTGCCGGAGGGCGGCTCGCTGCTCCAGCACAACCTGACGATGGTGGTGGACGGGCACACGGGCGTGGAGCACGCGATTCCGGTGGCGCGCATCTACGCGGACGTGAAGCAACTGTGGGGCAAGAGCGGCACCGGCTACACGCCGACGCTGGGCGTGGCCTACGGCGGCGTCTGGGGTGAGAACTACTGGTACCAGAAGACAAACGTGTGGGAGGACGAGCGCCTGCTGTCCTTCGTCCCGCGCCGGGTGGTGGATTCGCGCAGCCGCCGGCCGTCCATGCACGTGCCGGATGACGAGTTCAACCACTTCGCCGCCGCCACCGTGGCGCGCGAGCTGAGTGACGCGGGCGTGAGCGTGCAGTTGGGCGCGCACGGCCAGCGTGAAGGCCTGGCGGCGCACTGGGAGCTCTGGATGTTCGGCCATGGCGGCATGAAGCCGCTCCAGGCGCTGCGCTCGGCGACGCTGAGCGGGGCGCGCTATCTGGGCCTGGACGGAGAGATTGGCTCTTTGGAAGCGGGCAAGCTGGCGGACCTCATCGTGCTGGATGGCAATCCCTTGCAGGACCTCAAGCACAGCCGCTCGGTGCGCTACACCATGGTGAACGGGCGCCTGTACGACGCGGCCACGCTCAACGAGGTGGGGACGCGCCAGCGCCCGCGCGCGAAGTTCTTCTTCGAGAAGGACGGGAACGAAGGCTGGAGCCCCAAGGCCACGGAGCACACGCACACGCACGCGTGCGACTGAGCCCCCAGGCGCCCCCATCCGAGGCGGGCTGGCGCTAGAGTCCGCGCCATGCCCGTCTCTGTCGTCGAAGGGGATTTGCTGGACCAGTCGGTGGAGGCCATCGTCAATGCCTGGAACCGGAACATCATCCCCTGGTGGCTGCTGCTGCCGCAGGGGGTGTCCGGCGCCATCAAGCGAAGGGGCGGGGTCGGGCCCTTCCGCGAGGTGGCGAAGGCAGGCCCCATGCCCCTGGGCTCGGCGGTGGTGACCTCCGCCGGGCGGTTGCCATTCAAAGCCATCATCCACGTGGCGGGCATCGACATGCTCTGGCGCGCCTCCGAGCGCTCCATCCAGGGCTCGGTCCGCAATGCCCTGGCGAAGGCCCGCGAGCAGGGTTTTCGCTCCGTCGCCTTCCCCGTCATTGGCGCGGGCTCCGGCAGCTTTGATGAAGCGCGCGCGCTGGAACTGATGCGCCAGGTCCTGGATGTGGAAGCTGGCGCCCTCGACGTGAGCGTCGTGCGCTTCCGGCCATCGCCCGTCAGGTGAATGCAGGGACCAGGAACAGTGGATTCATCGCCGAGTCTCCTTTGTGCCAGAAGTGCCGCGTCGTTCTGGGCCAACCCTCCATGGGGCGAAAGCCAATAGGCACCGCCGCGAAAGCAATCGTCAGGGGCTGGAGCGGCCCGTTGTTCGATGTCAGACCCTGCGACTAATTCTCGCTTTGCCTTGAATCAATCGAGGCAAGCCGAATGGCCGGGATGGCAACTGGACGGGACCTCATGGCGAATCGACGTTCTGGAGTTGCATTTGCAGGTGGGTGGCGTTGGAGTGTGGCATTGCTGACCGCGGTGGTGGGCTGTGGTGCGTCGGAGAAGCCGGCGGCCCCCCCGCCTCCTGCCGCTGAGCAGGAGACGCTGCGCGCCGCGGAGGAGCAGGCGGCGCTGCTGTCGCCGCCCGCTGGGTGTACCGAAATCACGATGGGCGAGCTGACGAACGGCATCGAGCGGACGCCGGTGCAGTATGGCCCGCAGCCGACCTACGTCGGCTCGTTCTCCGACCAGGGCGACCCGGCGGTAGCGGATGTCGCCCGTATCCGGTTGGACGTGAAGACGGCGCCGGGCGTCTATGACCTGGCGACTGGAGGTGCCAACCTCTTCACGTGTGAACAGTGTGTCTGGGGTGTCCAGGACGCCGGCACCTCCACGGCGAAGACCTTCGTGGCGGAGTCGGGCACGCTGCTGCTCGCGCTCAAGGTGACACCGCAGCAGACGATTGGCGCGCTGGCCAACGTGACGCTGCGCCAGTCCGTGGCCGCGCCGCCGCTGTACGCGCCCTACACCGGCACCGAGCCGGTGGCGGGCGGCGAGTGCCGGTGGATTCGCTTCGCGACGTGGAACACCGCCCGCAACGGCGGGTGTGACCCTCGCGAGGGCTCGCTGACGGCGAACCTCCCCGGCCACACCTGCGTGGCCACCAACCGCGCCGCGGATGACGGCACGCTGGAGCGGTCGCTCGGCACCAAGACGCACGGCGAGGCGTGCACGTACACGGCGCCCACCAGCGAGTACGAACTGGCGGCCACGGACTGCGCGGAGGGCTACGCCTGTACGACGGCCTGGGGTTCGTCGAGCACGTGCATGGCCACGTGTGACTTCATGGCCGCCGACCCGGGTTGCCCCACGGGCACCGTGTGCGGCGTCCAGGGGCTGTGCCAGGAGCAGGCCGTGCAGGTGGCCAGTGGCTTCGACTTCGACCCGGCCCTCATCGGCGAGGAGTGCACCCTGGGCTACGCGGAGTTCTGCGGCGCCGAGGGCGCGCGCGGCGTGTGTCTCGACCTGAACGGCACGGGCCGCGGCACCTGCTTCCCCTACGCCCGTGCTCGCTCGGACTGCGGCCCTGGTGAGGAGCTGGGCTACGTGTCCTACCCGCTCGCGGGTGGCGGCTACGACCGCACCTACGGCTTCTGCTACCCGGACGGCCTCTGAGCTGGCGGCGCCCCGCTTCCGCGCGACGTTGGCGGAAGCGGGGTGTCGTTCCTACTCCTTCGACTCACCCCCGAGGATGCGCGGCGCCGACGCGCGGTGGAAGCCCTCGTAGGGCTTGGAGGCGGTGGTCTCCTCCAGCGGGAAAATCTTGGTGTTGCACGACGCGCCACCATCAATCTTGATGACGTCGCCGGTGATGAAGGCCGCGGCGTCGGTGAGCAGGAAGACGATGGCGGCGCTCACCTCGGACTCGGTGGCGAGCCGCTGGAGCGGTACCTCCTTCTTGAGGAGGGGAATCATCGCCCGCACGCCCTCGTCCTTGTAGCTGTCCATGCCGCTGGAGGCCACCCAGCCGGGCGCCACGGCATTCACGCGCACGCCAGACGCGGCCCACTCCACGGCGGCCGTCTGCGTCAGGTTGAGCATGCCCATGCGCGCCGCGCCGGAGTGCCCCATGCCCGGCATGCCGCCCCACGAGTCCGCGAGCATGTTGACGATGGAGCCCCCGTGGCTGCTCATGGATTGGAGATAGACTTCCCGCGCCATCAGGAAGCCGCCGGTGAGGTTGGTGGACACCACCGCGTCAAAGCCCTTCTTGGAGATGGCCGACAGCGGCGAGGGGAACTGCCCGCCCGCGTTGTTGACCAGGCCGTGGATGGGGCCATGCGCGGCGATGATGCGCGCCACGGTGGCCTTCACGCCCTCCTCGTCGCGGATGTCGAGCACCTCGAAGGACACCTTGCCGCCGTCCTCCTGGATTTCCCGGGCGACGGCCTCCAGCTTGTCGGGCTTGCGGCCCACCAGGATGACGTTGGCGCCCAGTGAGGCCAGCTCGTGCGCGGTGCAGCGGCCAATGCCACTGCCGCCGCCGGTGACGACGATGGTGCGGTTGCTGAAACAGCCCGGTGCGAAGAGAGAGCGGTAGCCCATGGTCAGCTCCTGATGTGGAGGTCGTTCATGAAACCCGTGGTCCTCAGCCTCTGCGGGTGCGCCGGGCGCTCAGGGCCTCGTCCAGGGTGAGCGCCCAGCGGTGGAGGACCTTCTTCCTGCGCGCGCTGTCGTCTCTCAGCAGATTGGCCAGCGCGAGTCCCCGGATGAGGTCGAGCGTGCCCTGAATCAGCTCGCGCACCTCCGCGACGCTGTCATCCACGCCGAGCAGCTGTACCGTCAGCCGGTGGAACTCCCGCCCCACGCGGGCCTCCAGCGGGGCCAACTGCGCGCGCAGCTCCGCGTCCGCCACGGCGGCCACCCAGAGCTGCACCGCGGCGGTGAAGACAGGGCTGAGGTAGATGCCGGCCAGCATGTGGAGGATGGCCTCCGTGCGGCGAGCGTCGGCCGGCAACTGGGCGGCCTTGCGGAGCACGGCCTCCACCTGCTGGTGCCCCACATACTCCACGGCGGCGGCCACCAGGTCGGCGCGGGTGGGGAAGTGGTGCTGACAGGCGCCCCGGGACACACCCGCTCGCTCGGCAATCACAGTCATGGTCGCGCCCGCCCACCCCAGCTCGGAGAGCGCGCCAATGGCCGCCTCCATCAGACGCTGGCGCGTGACGCGGCTGCGCTCCTGCTCCTGCCTGCCGGGCGTACTGGATGCCTCACTCACCCGGCCAGGATGCGAGTCAGGCGTTAAAAAAGCAAGCACGCTTGCTTTTTTAGGCCCACCTGCCCAGACTCACGCGTCTTTCGTTGCTGCCGAGTGGAGAGCTCATGCCTGCGTCCCCCCTGCGTGTCGGCAATGCCTCGGGCTTCTATGGAGACCGCTTCTCGGCGGTCCGGGAGATGCTCGAAGGCGGCCAGCTCGACGTCCTGACTGGCGACTACCTGGCCGAGCTGACGATGCTGATATTGGGCCGGGACCGGATGAAGGACCCGTCCACCGGCTATGCCAAGACGTTCCTGAAGCAGATGGAGCAGTGCCTGGCGTTGGTGGTGGAGAAGAAGGTCAAGGTCGTCACCAACGCGGGAGGGTTGAACCCCGCGGGGCTGGCCGCCGCCCTGCGCGAGGTCGCCGCGAAGCTGGGCGTGAAGGTGCGCGTGGCGCACGTGGAGGGAGATGACCTCTCCGCGCAGGCGGAGGCGCTGGGCCTGGGCTCGCCGCTCACCGCGAACGCGTACCTGGGCGGGTGGGGCATCGCCGCGTGCCTGCGCGCGGGGGCGGACATCGTCGTCACGGGACGGGTGACGGATGCCTCGCTGGTGGTGGGCCCGGCGGCGGCGCACTTCGGCTGGAAGGTGGATGACTGGGACCGGTTGGCGGGGGCCATGGTCGCAGGCCACGTCCTGGAGTGCGGCACGCAGGCCACGGGCGGCAACTTCTCCTTCTTCACGGAGCTGGACGCGCGGCGCCCCGGCTTCCCGCTGGCGGAGCTGTACGAGGACGGCAGCAGCGTCATCACCAAGCACGCGGGCACGGGCGGCGCGGTGACGGTGGACACGGTGCTGGCGCAGCTCGTCTATGAAATCACCGGGGCGCGGTACGCGGGCCCGGACGCCACGGCGCGCTTCGACACCATTGCCCTGGCGTCACACGGCAAGGACCGCGTCCGCGTCTCCGGGGTGCGCGGCGAGCCGCCACCGCCCACGATGAAGGTGTGCCTCAACAACCTGGGGGGGTACCGGAACGAGGCGACGTTCATCCTGGTGGGGTTGGACATCGAGGAGAAGGCGAGACTGGTGCGCGAGCAACTGGAGGCGGCGCTGACGCGCAAGCCAAAGGAACTCCAGTGGATGCTGACGCGGACGGACCGCGAGGACGCGGCCACCGAGGAGCAGGCCGCCGCCTTCCTTCGCGTGGTGGTGAAGGACGCCGACGCGAAGGTGGTGGGCCGAGCCTTCAGCGGCGCGGCGGTGGAGCTGGCGCTGGGCAGCTATCCCGGCTTCACGATGACGGCGCCTCCCTCCGACGGCGCGCCGTATGGCGTCTACACGCCCGCCTATGTCGAAGCGGGGCGTGTGGAGCATGTCGCCGTCCTCGAGGATGGAACGCGCACCCCCATCACGCCTCCCGGGGAGACGCGCTCGCTGGAGCCCGTGGCGCCACCTCCGCTGCCACTGCAAGTGCCGGGCGGCCCCACGCGCCGGGTTCCGCTGGGGCGCATCGTCGCCGCGCGCAGTGGTGACAAGGGCGGCACGGCCAACATTGGCGTCTGGGCGCGCACGGACGCGGCCTGGCGGTGGCTGGCGCATGCGCTCACGGAAGAGAAGCTGCGTGAGCTGCTCCCGGAGGCCGCGCCGCTGCGCATCGAGCGGCACGTCTTCTCCAACCTGCGGGGGCTGAACTTCGTCGTGGATGGCTTACTGGGGGAGGGCGTCTCCTCGTCCACCCGCTTCGACCCGCAGGGCAAGGCGCTGGGCGAGTGGCTGCGCTCGCGGCACATGGACATTCCCGAGGCGCTGCTGCGCGAAGGACAGGAGTAGACCGATGCCACGCATCACCTCGCGAATCGACCCGGGCTCCGAATCCTTCAAGGCGAACCGCGCGGACATGCTGGCCCGCGTTTCGGAGCTGCGCGCCATCGAGGCGAAGGTCCGCAACACGGAGAACCAGGCGAAGGAGAAGTTCCACAAGCGCGGGCAGCTCCTGCCTCGGGAGCGGCTGATGCTGCTGCTCGACCGGGGCTCGCCCTTCCTGGAGCTGTCCACGCTGTGTGGCTATGGCTACCACGACGACAGTGACGGCTCGCTGGCGGGCGGCAACAGCATCATCGGCATCGGCTACGTGTCCGGGGTGCGGTGCATCGTCTTCGTGAACAACTCCGCCATCAAGGGTGGCACCGCGTCGCCATGGGGCGTGCAGAAGGCGCTGCGCGCGCAGGCATTGGCGCTGGAGAACAAGCTGCCCATGGTGTCGCTGGTGGAGAGCGGCGGCGCCAACCTGATGTACCAGCAGGAAATCTTCATCCCGGGTGGGGAGACCTTCTACAACCAGGCGCGGCTGTCGGCGGCGGGCATCCCCCAGGTGACGGTGGTGCACGGCTCCAGCACGGCGGGCGGCGCGTACCTGCCGGGCCTGTCCGACTACGTGGTGATGGTGAAGAAGAAGGCGAAGGTGTTCCTCGCGGGCCCACCGCTGCTCAAGGCGGCCACGGGGGAAGTCGCCACGGATGAGGAACTGGGCGGCGCCCAGATGCATGCCACGGTGGCGGGCACCGCGGACTACCTGGCGGAGGACGACGCGGACGCCATCCGCATGGCCCGCGAAATCGTGGCGAAGCTCGGGTGGAACGCGCAGCTTCCGCCCGCCGAGCGCCCCGCCTATGCCGAGCCCGTGTACTCGCCCGACGAGCTCTGCGGCGCCGTGCCCGTGGACTACCGCAAACCCTACGATTGCCGCGAGGTCATCGCGCGCATCGTGGATGGCTCGGAGTTCACCGGGTTCAAGGACGAGTACGACGCGCACACCGTTTGCGGCTGGGCGAACCTGTACGGCCACCCGCTGGGCATCATCGGAAACAACGGGCCGATTTCGCCCCAGGGCGCGACGAAGGCGGCGCAGTTCATCCAGCTGTGCTGCCAGAAGGACACACCCATCCTCTACCTGCAGAACACCACGGGCTACCTCGTGGGCACGCAGCCGGAGCAGGGGGGCATCGTGAAGCACGGCGCGAAGATGATTCAGGCCGTGGCCAACGCGACGGTGCCGCAGCTCACGGTGCTGATTGGCGGTGCGTTCGGCGCGGGCAACTACGGCATGTGCGGCCGTCCGTTCCATCCGCGCTTCATCTTCGGGTGGCCCAACTCGCGCACCGCGGTGATGGGCGGCGAGCAGGCGGCGAAGGTGATGTCCATTGTCTTCGGGGAGAAGCTGGCCCGGCAGGGGCAGGTGGTGGACGAGGAGCAGCTCAAGGCGTTCTGCCAGCCCATCATCGACCAGTTCGACAAGGAGTCGCACCCATTCAACTGCAGCGCGCGGATGTTCGACGACGGGCTCATCGACCCGCGGGACACGCGGCGGGTGCTCGGGTTCGCGCTGTCGGTGTGCCGTGAGGCGACGCGGCGGCAGGTCCATCCCAACACGTTCGGCGTCGCGCGGCTGTGAGAGGAGCGGACACGATGGAGCGCTTCAAGAAGGTCCTCATCGCGAACCGCGGCGAGATTGCCGTCCGGGTGATTCGCACCTGTCAGCGGCTGGGCTACCGCACCGTGGCGGTGTTCTCCGAGGCGGACCGCGGCGCGCCGCACGTGCTGGCGGCGGACGAGGCGGTGGCCATTGGTCCGTCTCCGGCGAAGGAGTCCTACCTCGTCATCGGGAAGGTTCTGGAAGCGGCGAAGGCGTCCGGCGCGGAGGCCATCCACCCGGGCTACGGTTTCTTGTCGGAGAACGCGGACTTCGCGCGCGCTTGCCGCGACGCGGGCCTGGTGTTCATCGGCCCGGAGGCCGAGGCCATCACCCTGATGGGCAACAAGCGTCAGGCGAAGCTGCGCATGATTGCGGCGGGCGTGCCCTGCATTCCTGGCTACGAGGCGTCCGACCTGGATGATGAGGCGCTGGCGGTGGAGGGCGAGCGCATCGGCTTCCCGCTGATGGTCAAGGCGGCGGCGGGTGGCGGTGGGCGCGGCATGCGGCTGGTGCACGAGGCGTCGCAGCTTCGCGCGGCCCTGCGCGCGGCGCGCTCGGAGGCGACGAATGCCTTCGGGAGCGGGGAGCTCATCCTGGAGAAGGCCGTCATCGACGCGCGGCACGTGGAGGTCCAGGTCTTCGCGGACACGCACGGCAACGTGGTGCACCTGGGCGAGCGGGACTGCTCGGTGCAGCGCCGACACCAGAAAATCGTGGAGGAGAGTCCGTCACCGGCGGTGAGCCCGGCGCTGCGCGCGCGCATGGGCGAGGTGGCGGTGGCGGCGGCTCGCGCGATTGGCTACCGGGGAGCGGGGACCATCGAGTTCCTCCTCGCGCCGAGCGGTGACTTCTACTTCATGGAGATGAACACGCGCCTCCAGGTAGAGCACCCGGTGACGGAGCTAATTACCGGGTTGGATTTGGTGGAGTGGCAGCTCCGCGTGGCGGCGGGGGAGACGCTGCCCCGGACGCAGGAGGCGATTTCCGCGTCGGGGCATGCCATCGAGGTCCGCCTCTGCGCGGAGGACCCGGCGAAGGGCTACGCGCCCCAGGCCGGGCGGCTGCTGGCGTGGAGGCTGCCGGTGCGTGAGGGTGTGCGCATCGACCACGGCGTGCGGGAGGGGCAGGAGATTCCGCCCTTCTATGACTCCATGCAGGCGAAGGTGATTGCGCACGGCCCGGACCGGGAGACGGCGCGCCGGCGGTTGGTGGAGGCGCTGCGCGAGCTGGCGGTGTTCGGCGTCACCACCAACAAGAACCTGTTGTTGTACGTGCTGGAGCACGCGGCGTTCCGCTCAGGGGAGTACGACACGGCGTTCATCGCGAAGCACGCGGCGGCGTCGGAGGTGGAAGGGCTGTATCAGGCAAGCGCGAAGACGCGGGCGCTGGCGGCGGCGCTGCTCTTCCACGACGAAGGACTGAAGCTGGCGGACACGGCGGGACTGGATGTGTCCCTGCTGAACTGGAACACGTCCCACCGCCACCCCGTGCGGATGAAGCTCGTGAGCCGTGGCGCGGAAGCGTCCGTCACCGTCCAGCCCGTGTCCGCGGAAGGGTACGAGGTGGACGTGGGGGATGCATCGTTCGACGTGTCCGTGTTGGGGCTGTCCGCGGGCGTGCTCGACTTCTCCAGCGCCGGGACGCGGGGCCGCGCCCGCTACCTGCGGGACGGGGACACGCTGTGGCTGGACCTGGGCTCGGGCGCGCACGCCGTGACGGAGGTCACGTTCCGTCCGCCGTCGAAGTCGGACGGCGTGGGCAGCGGACGGCTGGCGGCGCCCATGGACGGGCGCATCCTGCGCGTGGACACGCAGGTGGGCGCGGCGGTGAAGCCCGGGGACGTCCTGGTGGTGCTGGAGGCCATGAAGATGGAGTTCCAGGTGGTGGCGGACGTCACGGGCACCGTCGCGGAGCTCAACGTGTCCGTGGGCAGCCAGGTGAAGGCGAAGCAGCTCCTGGTGTCACTGGCGGCGGAGAAGGCTTCCTGAGCGATTCGGCCTGGCTCGAGCGGCGGAGCGTCAGGCCTCCGCCGCTTCAGGCGCGCCGCCCTTCGGCCCTCGCTTGAGCACCAACAGGGCCACGACACACAGCGCGGCGCCGGAGGCGCACACCCCGCTCCATCCCCAGTGCGTCCAGGCGAAGGTCCCCAGCCACGAGCCCGCGGCGCCGCCCGCGAAGTACGTCACCATGTAGAGCGTGTTCAGCCGGCTGCGGGCCTCCGGACGCAGCGAGTACACCCGCGTCTGATTGGAAATCTGGTTCGCCTGGACGCCCAAATCGAGCAGCACCACGCCCAGCGCGATGCCCCACAGCCAGCGTCCCAGGGGCCACATCACGACGAACGACAGCAGCAACACGACGATGGCCGCTCCGTTGATGCGCCGGTCCCCGCGCTTGTCGGCATGGCGGCCCACCAGCGGAGCCACGGCGGCGCCCGCCACGCCCACGACGCCGAACAGCCCCGCCACCTGCGCGTCGTACTTCTGCGGCAGGCTCTGGAGGTACAGCGCCAGCGTGGACCAGAACACGCTGAACGCGCCGAAGCTGAGTGCGCCCAGCACCGCATGCAGCCGCAGCACGGGCTCGGTGCGCGCCAGGTGGATGAGCGAGCGCAGCAGTTGCGGATACGGCATGGAGGCCATGGGCGGCTGGGACGGCAGCGTGAAGCGCAGCACGCCGGCCAGCGCGAGCATCAGCCCCGCCGCAATCCAGAACATGGTGCGCCATCCCAGGTGCGTCCCGATGAAGCCCGCCGCCGTCCGGGACAGGAGGATGCCCATCAGCACACCGCTCATGACGGTGCCCACCACCCGGCCTCGCTGCGCGGCGGGCGCCAGGTGCGCCGCGAAGGGGACGAGGAGCTGGGGAATGATGGTGGTGACGCCCACGACGAAGCTCGCGGCCACCATCCAGTGCAGCGTCGGCGCGAGGGCCACGCCAACGAGCGCCAGCGCCACCAGCGTGTTCATGGTGACGATGACCCGCCGCCGCTCCAGGCTGTCGCCCAGCGGGACGATGAAGAGCATCCCCACCGCGTAGCCCACCTGCGTCAGCATGGGCACCAGCCCCAGCGCGCTCCCCGAGGCCCCCAGGGCCTCGCCGATGTCTCCCAGCAGCGGCTGGTTGTAATAGAGGTTCGCGACGGTGGCGCCCGAGGCGGCGGCCATCAGCCACACGAGCCCGGTGGATAGCGTGGTGTGGGGAGCTTCGGGAGGGGAATGCATCGTCATGGAGGCGGGCGGACTCTCGCGCCGCGCCCTGCCGGGGTCCAGACCTGTGTAGGCTCCTGGGAATGACAGGTCCGGATTCCGCACGGGGCGGCTTGCCCGTCATCGACATGGCGTCACTGTTCGATGCATCCCGCGTCACCGAGCGTGCGCGCGTCGCGCGTGAAATCGAGCAGGCCTGTCGCGACAGCGGCTTCTTCTACGTGACGGGCCACAGCGTGTCGGGCGAGGTGCTCGCGCGGCTGGAGCGGGAGAGCCACCGCTTCTTCGCGCTGCCTCGGGCGGCGAAGGAGGCCATCGCCATGTCGATGGGCGGTGTCGCGTGGCGCGGCTGGTTTCCACTCGGGGGGGAGCTGACCTCGGGGCGTCCGGACCGGAAGGAGGGGTTGTATCTGGGCACGGAGCTCGGAAGCGAGCACCCGCGCGTCAAGGCCGGCTGGCCGTTGCACGGCGCCAACCTGTGGCCCGCGGAGGTGCCGGAGTTGCGCGCGGCGGTGCTCGACTACGTGGCGGCCTGCACGCGCGCCGCGCATGCGCTGATGGAGGGCATGGCGCTGAGCCTGGGCCTGGACGCGGACTACTTCCGGCGGCACTACACGGCCGACCCGACGGTGCTCTTCCGCATCTTCCATTACCCCGCCGAGCCCCAGCACGAGGAGGAGCGCTGGGGCGTGGGCGAGCACACCGACTACGGGCTGCTCACGCTGCTGGCCCAGGACGACCACGGCGGGTTGCAGGTGAAGACGCCGCGCGGCTGGGTGGAGGCACCGCCGCTGCCCGGGACGCTGGTGTGCAACATCGGCGACATGCTCGACCGGATGACAGGCGGGTGGTACCGCTCCACGCCGCACCGGGTGAAGAACGTGAGCGGCAAGGACAGGATGTCCTTTCCCCTCTTCTTCGACCCGGACTTCGCCGCCGAGGTCCACTCCCTGCCACGCGGCGCGGGCGCCGACGTAGATGAGGACCGCGCCCGCCGCTGGGACGGCGCCAGCGTCCACGCCTTCCAGGGGACGTACGGCGACTACCTGCTGGGCAAGGTGTCCAAGGTGTTTCCGGAGCTGGTGCGGCGGGTGTGGGAGCGCGCGCCCACGGCACCGCCGGAGGAGACACCCCGAGGACCCTTACCGCGTTGACGGAGCCCGGGGCGCATGATTGAGAGCGCTGCGCCGGATGACGCGCTTCGGCGCGCCCAAACCGCTCACCGACCAGGAGACATCACGATGATGACCGTCAGTGCGTTCAAGTGGGTTCCGCCGTTCGCACAGGGCCTGGTGCGGGACCTCCGGGTGCGGTGGGCGCTCGAGGAGGCGGGGTTGCCGTATCAGGTGAAGCTCATCGACAACAAAGTCCAGGCCTCGCCCGACTACCGCAAGCTCCAGCCCTTCGGCCAGGTGCCGGTGCTGGAGGAGGACGGCCTCGTCCTCTTTGAATCAGGCGCCATCGTGCTCCACATTGCCAACAAGTGTGAGGCGCTGCTGCCGGCGGACGCGGCGGGCAGGGCTCGCGCGGTGACGTGGCTCTTCGCGGCGCTCAACTCCATCGAAATCGTGATTCAGCCGCTCGCCGAGGTGGACCTGTTCTTCGCCCAGGAGGAGTGGGCGAAGCTGCGCAGGCCGGGCGTGGTGGAGTCGCTGAAGGAGCGCCTGGGAGAGCTCGCGGCGCATCTGGGTGAGCGCGAGTACCTGGAGGACTGCTTCACGGCGGGCGACCTGATGATGGTGACGGTGCTCCGCATCCTCCGGCACACGGACGTGCTCGACGGCTTTCCCACGCTGAAGGCGTACAAGGAACGTTGTGAGGCCCGGCCCGCGTTCCAGCGCGCCCTGGCGGCCCAGATGGCGCCGTTCCAGCAGCCTCGCGCTTGAGCGTCTGGAGGGCCGCCGGGTGTAGGCGCCTGAAATGAGGGCCTTTTCAGGCCCTCGAATCCATCATCTGCAGGCTCGCGACCGATGGCCCGTGGTTCGCGGACCTGCTTGAGGACCAGGGAATCAGGCCCGCAGGCTCGAGGAGCTCATCCGGGAGTAGGCGCTCCTCACCATCAGTGTGTCTGTCTCCGGCTAATACCTCGGCCAAGAATTCATTTGTCAGGGCCTCCCGTGAGGGAGCCGTCCGTGACCGGCTTGTGTCTCGAGATGCCCCATTCGTCATGTCATCTGCTCGGGCGCAGGTGACGTTTCATTCCCTGGCTGCTGGCGGACCAGGGCGCGGTGCTGCGTGAAAAGTATGTTTTTACGTGTTCTTCGACGTTTTCCTCGCCAGACGACAATGCCTATCCAACGGTCGAAGCGCCTTCTCCTTGCATGGACGCTGCTCCCGCTGCTCGCCTGTGACGGCAAGCAGGAAGAAGCAGCCTTCGCACCGCCGGTCCAGAAGGTGTCCACGCTGAAGGTGCAAGAGGAGGCCGTTGTCCTTCACGACGAATTCCCCGCGCGTGTCTCCGCGTTCCGGGTCGCGGAAGTCCGCCCGCAGGTGGGCGGGCTCGTGCGCAGCCGGCGCTTCTCCGAAGGAGACACGGTCCAGAAGGGGCAGCCGCTCTACCAACTGGAAGCGGCGGTGTTCCGCGCGAATGTGGAAGGCGCGGCGGCGGCCCATGCGGCCAGTGAGGCCGGGCGACTCCAGGCGGAGCTACATGCGGGGCGCATCCAGTCCCTCTTCGAGAAAGGCGCGAGCACCCAGCAGGCGCACGATGACGCCCGGGCCGCGCTCGCCATCGCGAACGCGGAGGTGGCGCGTGCCCGCGCGGCGCTGGACAGGGCCCGCGTCGACCTGGACTACGCCACGATTACCGCCCCCATCGCGGGGCACATCGGCATCTCCCAGGTCAATGAAGGCGCGCTCGTCGGCCCCGCGGATGCCACGCCGTTGAGCGTCATCCAGCAGATTGACCGCGTCTTCGTCGACATCAAGTCACCCGTGGAGCGCGCGGCGGGCTTGCAGTCACTCCAGCGCGGTGACGGGGAAGCGGGGGCAGAGGTCATCGTGCTCTCCTCGTCCGGGACGCCCTATCCGGAGCGAGGCCGCGTTCAGTTCTCGGACATCTCGGTCGACCCCGGGTCCGGCGAGCTCACGGTGCGCGCCCTGGTCCCCAACGCGCAGCGCAAGCTCCTGCCGGGCATGTTCGTGAAGGCGCGCGTCGTGCTCGGAGAGGTGGCCGGTGCGCTCCTCGTTCCCCAACAGGCCGTGCTTCACGACGCGCAGGGCCAGGCGCAGGTCTTCATCGTCCGAGAGGACAACACCGCGGAGGCGCGCAACGTCCGCGCCGAACGCATCGTCAGCGGACGCTACCTGGTGGAGGAGGGACTCTCCGCCGGAGCGCGTGTCGTGGTCGAGGGGCAGGACCGTCTTGCGCCAGGCCAGCAGGTCACCCCCGTCGAGTGGCAGCACGCCCCGGCCTCGCGCTGAACCTGGAGTGAGCCGTGCCAAGATTCTTCATTGAACGCCCGGTCTTCGCCTGGGTGATTGCCATCTTCATCGTGCTCGCCGGAGCCATCTCCATTCCCCGGCTCCCCATCGAGCGCTACCCGTCCATCGCGCCGCCGAGCGTGACGATTACCGCCACCTATCCCGGCGCCACGCCGGCCGCGATGAACGACAGCGTCGTGTCGTTGATTGAGCGCGGCCTGTCCGGCGTGAAGAACATCCTGTACTTCGAGTCGTCGAGCGACACGTCGGGCCTCGCGCAAATCGTGGTGACGTTCGCGCCCGGAACGGACCCGGACCTGGCGCAGGTCGACATCCAGAACCGTTTGAAGACTGTCGAATCGCGGCTGCCGCAGATGGTCCGGCAGCTCGGGCTCCAGGTGGAGACGACCACCACCAACTTCCTGCTCTTCTCCACGCTCGTGTCGAGCGACGGCCGCTACGACGAGGCCGAGCTGGGGGACTTCCTGAGCCGCAACGTGGTCGAGGACCTGCGCCGCGTGCCCGGCGTGGGGCGCGTCCAGCTCTTCACGCCGGCCCGCGCGCTGCGCGTCTGGTTGGACCCGGAGCGGCTCATCTCGCACGGAATCTCCGTGGATGAGGTCGCGGCGGCGATTCGCGCACAGAACGCGGAGGCCTCTCCCGGACGGCTGGGGGACATGCCCGCGGTTCCAGGCCAGCGCGTCACCACCCCGCTGATGCTCCAGGGGCAGCTTCTGGACGTCGCGGACTTCGAGCGCGTCATCATCCGGGCCCATCCGGATGGTTCGAACGTGCTGCTCAAGGAGCTCGCCAAGGTGGAGCTGGGGCCCCAGAGCTACGCCTCGTCCACCCGGCAGAATGGGAAGAACGCCGCCACGTTCGGCGTGCAGCTGGCCCCGGGGGCGAACGCGCTCGATACCTCCGAGCGCATCCGCGAGCGGATGGCGGACCTCTCCCGGGCCTTCCCCGCGGGCGTCGAGTACACGATTCCGTACGACGCGGCGCCGTTCGTGCGCGTCTCCATCCAGAAGGTCGTTCAGACTTTCTTCGAGGCGATGCTGCTCGTCTTCGCGGTGATGTATCTCTTCCTGCAGAGCGTGCGCTACACGCTGATTCCCGCCATCGTCGCGCCCATCGCGCTGCTGGGGACCTTCGCGGTGATGCTGGCGTCGGGGTTCTCCATCAACGTCCTGACGATGTTCGGCATGGTGCTGGCGATTGGCATCATCGTCGATGACGCCATCGTCGTGGTCGAGAACGTCGAGCGCCTCATGGCGGAGGAGGGGCTTTCTCCCCTCGAGGCCACGAAGAAGGCGATGAAGGAAATCACGGGCGCCGTCATCGGCATCACCCTGGTGCTGACGTCCGTGTTCATCCCCATGGCGTTCGCCACGGGCTCCGTCGGCACCATCTACCGCCAGTTCAGCCTGGCGATGGCCGTGTCGATTCTCTTCTCCGCGTTCCTCGCGCTCACGCTCACCCCGGCGCTCTGCGCGACGCTGCTGCGCCCCGTGGAGCCCGGCCACGCGGGGAAGCGCCGCGGCTTCTTCGGCGGGTTCAACCGGCTCCTGGAGCGGGTGACGGGGCGCTATGCGAACTGGACCCGGGCCATTGTCGGACGCCTGGGCCGGGCGTTCTTCGCGTACGCCGTGGTGGTCGCCATGGTGGCCCTGGCGTTCTGGCGGCTGCCGGGCGCCTTCTTCCCGGAGGAGGACCAGGGGTTCCTCAACGTCTCGGTGCAGCTCCCGTCGGACGCCACGGCCGAGCGGACGAACAGCGTGCTCGGGGAGCTGGAGGCCTTCTTGAGCGAGCGCGAGGGCATCCAGGACGTGCTGACCATCCAGGGCTTCGGCTTCTTCGGCTCGGGGGCGAACGCCGGCCTCATGTTCGTGATGATGCGCGACTGGGACGAGCGCCAGGGGGAGACGGCGGCGGGTGAGGTCGCCGCCGCCAACGCGCGCTTCGCCTCTCCGCGGGAGGGCATGGTCATCAACGTGCTGCCGCCCGCGGTGGACGGGCTCGGCAACAGCGCGGGCTTCGCCATGCGGCTGGAGGACCGTGCCGGACACGGCCCGCAGGCGCTCAACGACGCCATGAACCACGTCCTCCGGCGCGCCTCGGACAGTCCGGTCATCGCCTTCCCCTATCAGGAGGGGTTGCCGGACGGCTCGACAGTGCGAATCCAGGTGGACCGCGAGCGCGCGGCGGCGCTCGGTGTGTCGTTCGCGGAAATCAACTCGGTCATCTCCACCGCGCTGGGGTCGACGTACGTCAACGACTTCCCCAACAAGGGCTACATGCAGCAAATCATCCTGCAGGCGCGCGCGGAGTCCCGCATGCAGGTGGAGGACGTGCTCAAGCTCCCCGTGCGCAACGCGCGCGGGCAGATGGTGCCCCTGTCCTCGGTGGCCGAGCCCGTCTGGGAGCGGGGGCCCATGCAACTGGTCCGCTACAACGGCTACCCCGCCGTGCGCATCGCCGGGGCGGCGGCACCGGGCTTCAGCAGCGGTGACGCCATGGCGGAGATGGAGCGCATCGCGGGCGAGCTCCCAGCCGGCTTCGCGGTGGAGTGGACGGGGCTTTCCTACCAGGAGCGGCTCTCCGGCTCGGAGGCGCCCATCCTCCTGGCGCTGTCGATGCTCGTCGTCTTCCTGGTGCTGGCGGCGCTCTACGAGAGCTGGTCGATTCCGCTGTCGGTCATGCTCGTCGTGCCGCTGGGACTCATCGGCGCGCTGGCCGCGGTGATGTCACGCGGGCTGATGAACGACATCTTCTTCAAGGTGGGCCTCATCACCATCATCGGCCTGTCCGCGAAGAACGCGATTCTCATCGTCGAGTTCGCCAAGCAGCTCGAGGAGCAGGGACGCTCACCACTCCAGGCCGCGGTGGAGGCGGCGCGGCTGCGCTTCCGTCCCATCCTGATGACGTCACTCGCCTTCGCCTTGGGCGTGGTGCCGCTGGTGGTGGCCAGCGGCGCGAGCGCGGAGACGCAGCGGGCCATCGGCACGGGCGTGTTCGGCGGCATGGTGTCAGGCACCGTCCTGGCCATCTTCCTGGTGCCCGCGTTCTACGTCGCCGTGCGCAGCCTGCTCAAACGGCGCGAGTCGCCGAGCCCGGCTCCCCTCGTGAATCACGCGCCCGCGGAGAACGGCTAGCGCGGCCGGGCGCTGGCGGGTGGAGGCTTCCCGCCAGCGCCGCAGCACCCCTCAGGAGCGGCGCTGCGCCGAGTCCTGGGGCAGCAGGCGGCCACCCAGCATGGTGATGCGCTTTGCCGCGAGCCGCTGGCGGGCCTCCGGCTCGATGTCCTGCGGCGTCCACTTCAGGTCGTGGTCGAACTCCACGTTCACCGCAGTGACGCCTTCCACCGTCAGCAACCGCTGCTCGATTTCCCGCATGAAGTAGGCGGCCATCATGCACATGGGCGAGGTGATGTGCAGGCGCACCGTCACCTGGCCCTCCGTGCGCTTCACCGACTCAATCAGCCCCATCTCCCCGATGCCCAGCGGCACGCCCGTGGCGCAGCTGCACGGGTCGGGGATGTCCTGGATGCGCTCGCGCAGGGCCTGCTCACTCATACAGGCTCTCCCGGTAGCCGTACGGCTGGATGTCGCCGCGCGCCCTCAGCCTGGCGAACTTGTCGTTGGCGATCTTCTTCTTCACCGACTCCACGTCCACGCCCGCGTAGCGGGCGTAGTTGCCGCCCAGAATCATCCGCTTCACGTCCGGCGTCACCTGCATGCCCGCCACCTGCACCAGGTCGTCCGGCAGGTGGAACTCATGCCAGAACTTGTGCAGCGCGGGGTGCGGGTGGCTGAACACCGTCCCGGAGCCCCACATGATTTTCTCCGGGCCCGCCCACTTCAGCAGCGCCGCCAGGGACTCGGCGAACCAGCGTTCACGCTTCACGATGAGCGCGCCCGTCACTTCCAGGTTCACATACACGTTGGGGAACAGCGACAGCTGCATGCCCGTCTCGTCCAGGAAGGCCATGCCGCCGTGGACGATTTCGAAGTTCAGGTCGGGGAAGGCGTCCGCCGCCCCGCCGATGTCATCCACCTTGTAGGGCTCCAGCGGCACCGCGCCCATGGGCAGGCCCTTGTGCACGGCGATGTTCTTGATGCCCAGCTTCTGCGCCCGCTCGAAGAGCGGGAAGGCGATGGTCGGGTCATCCATGCGCCAGCCCGTGTGGCGGAACTTGTCGCCCAGCCACGCCGCTGGGTAGAGCTTCAGGCCGCTGGGCTTGAGCGTTTCGTACTGCTGCTCCAAATCATCCAGCGCCGCCGTGCCGCGCAGCGGGTCCACGCCCGCGTACACCAGGAAGCGGTGGGGATAGTTGCGGTGAATCTCCAGCGTCTTCTCATAGGAGCACAGGCCGTCGTGGTACAGCGTCTGGAGCGGCAGCACGTGGTGCACCGCCAGGTCGACGCCGCTCTCCACGAAGAGCAGGTGCGCCAGCTCCTGCACGGACCAGTTCTTCAGGAAGCCTTCCGCCGTGGGGACGCGGTGCGTCTCCCCGGACAGTCCGCTGTGCAGCCCCCAGATGAGCCCCGCGAGCGACTCGGCGTACTTGCCGGCGCGGTAGTTCGTGGGATGGAGGTTGTAGGCGTGTGTCACCGCATCGATGACGAAGTTGCCGTCAATCACCCGAGGACTCCTTTCACAGTTGGGCCGGGAGGACGCCCGGCGTCATTCGCTACCACGAGAGGCACCCAGGAGTTGTCCCAGGCCCTGATGAATCGACTCCACGTCGAAGGGCTTCTCAATCTGCAGGTTCGGCACGCGCTCCAGGAACTGACGGGCCCGCGTGGTGTACGAGCCGCCGGTGATGAAGATGAAGCGCTCGGCGATGCCATCCCCGCGCTCACGGACGCGCTCGTAGACGTCCATGCCGGAGATGCCCGGCATCATCAGGTCGCAGAAGACGGCGTCGAAGGGCGCGCCCGACGTCAGCACCGCCAGCGCGTCCTCGCCGTTGTTCACCACCGTCACCCGGTGCCGCATGCCGATGATGCGCGCCAGGGAGCGGCCCACCGCGGGCTCGTCGTCAATCACCAGCACCTGTCCCCGCCGCTCGGCGTGGGGCGCGGGCGCCACCGGCGCGGCCTGGGTGGGGACGGTGTCCGGCGCCGTGGGCAGGGTGACGGTGAAGGTGGTGCCCTGGCCCAGTTCGCTGCGGACGGTGATGTCACCGCCCTGCTTGCGGATGAGGCTGTGGCAGATGGACAGCCCCAGCCCCGTGCCCTTGCCCACGGGCTTGGTGGTGAAGAAGGGGTCGAAGACGCGGGAGAGCACCGCGGGCGTCATGCCGCAGCCGGAGTCGCTCACGTCCACCAGCACGCTGCCCGGCGGTCCGGCGCGGACCCACACGGTGATGTGGTGCTCCTCGGCGTTGCCTTCGGGAATGGCCTGCGCCGAGTTCACCAGCAGGTTGAGGAACACCTGGCCCAGGCGTGAGCCGTCCGCGTACACTCGGGGGACGGACTCGTACTTCTTGATGAGCCGCGCCCGGTGACGCAGCTGGCTGGCGGCCATGTTGATGGAGAAGTCCAACGGCTGCCGCACGTCCACCGCTTCGCGCCGCTCCTCATCCTGACGGGAGATGAACTTCAGGTCCCGCACGATGTTGCGCACGCGCATGGCGCCTTCCTGCGCCTCCTTCAGCAGGGCCTCCGCGTCATGCAGCGTCGCGGGCCACGCCACGCTGCTGGGACCGCGCTCTCCGGCCCGCGTCAGCTCCACGCCCAGGCGGCTCACGGACTCCAGGGCCGAGGCCAGGTTGGCCATGACGTAGGTCAGCGGGTTGTTGATTTCGTGCCCCACGCCCGCCGCCAGCGTGCCGGCCAGCACCATGCGGTCGTTCTGCAGGAGCTGCGACTGGGCCTGCTTGCGCTCGGTGATGTCGCGCGCCATCACCACGACGGCCTCGTGCCCGTCGAACTCGATGGGGATGCCCACGCTCTCCGCGTCGTACCAGGTGCCGTCTCGCCGCAGGTAGCGGACCTCCCGCAGCGGGGCCAGCGCGCCCTTCACGGCCGCGGTGTGCACGCGGTCCTTCACGAGCTCCAGGTCATCCGGATGGACGATGCTCCAGATGGGCTTGGCCATCAGCTCGGCCGGGTCGTCGTAGCCCAGGGCCCGCAGCAGCGTGGGGTTGGCGTAGATGAAGCGCCGCTGGGTGTGCACGAAGATGCCTTCGGGCGCCCGGTCGATGAGCCTGCGGAAGCTCTCCTCTGAACGGCGCAGCGCCTCCTGCGTGCGCTTGCTCTCGGTGACGTCCTCGAACGCGAACAGCCGGTAGCGCATGGCGTCCCCCGCCACCGAGGAGGACGTGGACAGCCGGCGCAGGGTGCGCCCATCCGACATCCTGGCTTCGTCCTCCACCAGGCCCGGCACGCAGTCCTGGTCCGGGGCCGCGCACAGGCGCAGGAACTCCGCCGCGTCGCCGGCCTTGAGGCAGTGGTGGATCACCTCGTCATGGGAGACCTCACCCCGCTGGATGGCGCCTTCCAATGCGGTGATGCCCCACAGCTGGCAGAAGCGGTGGTTGACGTAGTGGACCCGGCGCGTGCGGATGTCGACCAGGTAGAGGCCGAAGGGCAGGTAATCACTCTCCGGCCAGGGGGCGGCGGATGGTTCCTTGGCCTGCTGCACCGTGCAGTAGAGCGGCTCCGACTCCGAAGCGGCGGTGATGCGCCAGGACAGAGGCAGCCAGGACCCATCCGGCCGGCGCCAGCGACAGGTGAGCGAGGTGGGGCTTGTGGAACCCAGATGCGCGAACAGGCGGGCGGCGTCTTCGATGGGGATGAAATCCTGCAAGGCCATGCCACGCAGTGACGTCAAAGACAGGCCCACCAGGTGGCCAAAGGCAGGATTGGCTTCGAGTAACACGCCATCACGGCCCAGGATGACGTAGGGCTCCGTGGACAGCTCGAAGAAGCGGTGGGCCCACTGCTCGGTCGACATGCTTCCCTTGGGTTGCCAGGGCGCAGCCAACGCCGGCTTGGGGGGAAGGCCGGGTCATGGCATGCGAGGTGTTCGTAGACGCCTTTGCGCTTTCCAGGACATAGACACTATTTGTGGAAAAATTGCATGTCCTGATTTTGTGGATGGGGCCGCTCATACGCGGAGTCAAAGCGCTGACGGGTTGCGCAACAGATGGAACACGTAGCCGTAGGTGTGTTCGTACTGGCGATAGAGGCGGGTCTCCTGCTCGGCGGCCGAGAGCGCGTCTTCCAATGACGCGTCACCGTGGGCGCGCAGGTGTGCGACGCGCTGAAGCAGGGGCGTGTAGTAGGTGTCCCACCATGCGGAGGCGGGAAGGGTGAAGGTGTCGAGCACCTCGTAGCCCGCGGCTTCCGCGGCGGCGCGGTTCTCCAAAACCGTACCCATGGTGGGGTAGACCTCACCCCAGAAGCGCGCGATTTCGTCGGGGCGCTCATCGGTCAGCCAGGTGCATTCGGTGACGGCAGCCAGGCCGCTGGGCGCGAGCAGCGGGCGCCAGCGCCGCAGTCCCGGACCGAAGCCCAGGTGGTAGATGGCGCCTTCGGACCAGAGGAGGTCAAAGGACGCCTCGGGCAGCGACAGTGCGCCCATGTCCTGTTGCTGAATTTCGATGAACGCGTCCAGGCCCCGCTCGCGCGCCCGCGCCTGGAGTTGGTCGAGGAAGGGCCTGTGCAGGTCCACCGCGATGACCCGGGTGCGCAGCGCCTCGGCGAGCACCAGCGTCTGCGCGCCCGCGCCACAGCCGAGGTCCACCACGCGCGGGTGCGGTGGCAGCGGAGGTAGCCGTCGCAGGGCCTCCCGGGTGCAGTCGTCGCTGCCAGGGCCGTGACGGGGCAGGTTGTCATAGACGGTGAAGAAGGCGTCTTCGCTCATGGCGGGCTCCGGTTCAGTGCCCCTGGAGCAGGGGCACGCGCTTCCAGTGGGCTTCGATGCGGCGCCGGCTCTCATCCGGCAAGGGCAGTTGCGCGTGAAGCGAGGACCAGGTGTCGAGCGACGCTTCCACCGCGGACGTCACCACCGGCAGCACGTCGCTGGGGGGCAGCGCCAGCTTACGCGCCAGCCGTTCGAAGCTGCCCAGGGAGATGTCCTCGAAGCGCTTCGACTTCGCGAAGTTGAGCGCGAGCGTGTCCGCCGGCATGTACTGGAGCGTGGACACCAAATCGTACGCGGGTGACAGCGTGGCGCGGGTGCCGTCCGGGTAGAGCAGGGACCAGTTCTTGTGGTGCGCGTCCCCGTTGCCAATGACGGTGATGAACACCAGCCGCCGCAGGAACTCGTGCAGCGCGTCCAGTCCGGCGACCTTGTAGATGACGTTGGCGACCGTCTCGTAGTTGTACTTCTTGTACTTCTCATCCGCGTACAGCCCCAGCACCTGCGTCAGGTCCTCCATGTGGACCCGGCGGCCGGGCTCGGGGCGGTCGAAGCGGCGCACGGCGTAGGCCACGTCCTCGCGCAGGGTGATGCCTTCGGGCAGGCCCTGGATGTCGGCCACGTCCAGCAGCGCCACCTCGGGGACGGTGATGCCGGCGGCGCGGGCCCACGTCATCATGGAGAACTCGTTCTCCGGGACGCGGTCGTAGCGGTTGTCCGGCAGCTTCACAATCCAGTTGCCGCCGCGTCCGCCCGCCGGGAGCGTCATCGCCTTGTCCCGGCGCAGCATGGAGAACTTGAGCTGCACGCCCGCGAGCGAGAAGCGCAGCGGCTCCTGCTCCTGCGGCGCGTGGGACGGCTGGGGCTCCTCCAGCGGCTCCATTCCGCTGAGTGACAGCACGCTGGCGGGCCGAACGACGATGGCGCCGGGCAGGTCCTCACCCAGCCGCGCGATGAGGAAGAACTCGCGCTGGCGGGCCACCTGCTCGCGTTCGGCGATGAGCTCGCGCAGTGAGCCTTCCGGGAGCAGGTTGGAGAAGTACGAAGGCAGGCGCAGGCGGCTGACGTGCCGGCGCGAGAGGTCGTCCTCGAAAATCTGTCCCAGCACCGGGCGTGGGTAGCGCTGGCGGTACTCCTCCGCGATGACGAACTCGATGCGTTCGTCCTCCAGGAGCGTCAGCGTGCCGACGTGGACGTCGCCCAGGTGGACGTCGAGGATTCCGGCCGTGGTGCGGGTGGGCTCCAAGTCAGTCCTCCTCCTCGACGACCAGCGATTGGAGGGACGGACGGTCCGACTCCTCGTAGCGGGTGCGGGCCCGCAGGAACTCGATGATGTGTCTATCGATGAGCTCCATGCGCTGCATGAGGAATTCGAGCGTGCCGCCCTCGCGCAGCGTGTCGCGCATGGCGGGGGTGATGGCCTGGCTCTGGAGGACCTCGGGTGGCGGCGCGGGCTCGTCCCGCAGCACGTCCAGCAGGGGCTGACCGGGCAGGGGCGGGTGCATCAGGTAGTTGGCGGGGGTGTAGAGGAAGGAGCGGTACAGCGCGGGGTCCAGCTTCAGCTCGGCGTCGGGTTCCTGCACGGTGAGGGACTTGAGCACGGGGCTGAGGCTGGCGGGGTCGGTGTCGCTGAAGAGCTGGGACGGCTCCAGCAGGGCGCCGGTGCGCAGGTGCCGCGGCTGGAGCGCGTACAAGGCATTGAGGGCCATGCCCCGCGAGCGCAGCGCGAGGCCGAACGTCGCGGGCTGCGCGTGCTGGGCCAGCCATTCGTCGGACAGGGGCCGCACCTGCGCCAGCAGGGACTGGACGGACTGCTCCTCGTCGGGGCCGATGGCGGCCAGCAGCTCCTGTGGCGACAGGGCCCGGCTGTCGAGGAAGCTGTCCACCAGGCTGCCGCGCCAGAACCCACGCGCGAGCAAATCCCGCGTGCGCGGCGACGGCTCCGGGTGCAGGTGGAAGAAGCGCGCGAGCAGCACGAAGTAGAGCGGGTTCGTCAGCAGGCGCCCGTGGGGGATTCCCGCGTCGCGCTTGAGGAAGACGATGACGCTGCGCAGGGCCGCTTCCGTCTGGAGCAGCGTCTGCGTGAGGTCGTCCTCCTCGCGGAGCTGCTTCTGGAAGTCCTGGGTGAAGTCCAGGCCACGCACCGCGAGCACGGCCTTGAGCAGCAGGGATTCATCGATGCGGCCGAAGCCCAGCTCCAGCAGGCTGGTGGCCAGCGCCTTCAGGTTGGGCAGCCGCGAGCCCGCGGTGCCGCCGTAGAGCGCGTTGAAGACCTCGTCGTCGGTGAGCGGCTTTCCGGAGGTGTTGAGCCGCTTGAAGATGATGCGCAGCGTCTTCTCCTCCGCGGCTTCGACGACGTACGCGGGCATCTGGTACTCGCGCGCCGCCTTGCCCAGACGGATGGCCGCGCGCACGTGCTCCGGGTTCTTCTCGCGCCCCGGGTAGCGGTCCAGCCAGCCCAGCAGTTGCTCGCTGTCGAGCACCCGGTTGAGCGGCAGCCAGTGCGGAGGCGTCGGCTCGCCGTGCGCGGGCTGGACGATTTCGTGTGTGTCCAGGTCAAAGAAGAGCGTGAAGCCGTCTCGCGCGGCGGGCTCCTGCTCCGGGTGGAGGAGCACCGCGGCCAGCGCGGTGATGCGCTGCTGCCCATCCACCACCCACAGCGCCTGGCTGTGGGACGGCGCGTCGATGCGCACCGGGCCGAAGCTCACGCTGGCGGCGGGAGCCTCGCGCTTCCAGAAGAGGAGCGTGCCGATGGGATAGCCGCGGTACACGCTGTCGAGCAAATCCCTCACATCGCCGGCCTCCCAGCGCAGGGGCCGCTGGAAGTGGGGCAGCCGCACCTCACCTCGCCGGACGCGGTCCAGCAGGTCCTCGATGCTGAATGCCGTCGCCTGGGGCCGCCGCGTCAGGGTGGATTGCATGCGCTTACCTCTGTCCGGCCTGTAACACGCCCCGCACGGGATGCCCGCCTTCCGGTGGCTGCTCTCGGGGAACTCCTGATTTGGACAGTGACAGTGGAATCGTCTGTGTTCACCGGGTGTGAATGTTCGATTATGGGCTCGGAGGGGGCGCGTGCTTGACGGGCGCTCGCTCGCCCTTCAACATGCCGTCCACGTTTCCTCTTCGGAGTGAGACGCGGCGGCGGTGATTGCCTCCCCCAAAAGCGACACCGTCGTGGAAGTCCCAGTTGAGCCCCGCGCGCCGCGTTCCCCCTCTCGGCGCGCGGTGGCCCCTGGGATTCTCGTTTCGCCCCTCGGTTCCATGCCTGCATGACGCACGGGCGTCATCCGCTTCGTCGGTGGTGACGCTCCCCGTCGCTTGCGAGGCCCAGGGGCTCGACGGAGAGTGAGCGCCTCCCCTTGGAGGCCCCTTGCCCGTCGCCACCTTCATCCTGCCCGCCTCTCTCGCGCTCCAGTTGCTGTCGGGAGCCGCACCCGCCGCGAAGTCGGCGCCCAAGGCCGTCCCCGCGAAGCCCACCGCCACCGCGAAGCGTGCCGCGCCCGTGTACGCGCAGGCGACCGCGGAGAAGCTCATTGGGCCCGCGCTCACGGATGGCCATGCCTATGCGCGGCTCGCCGAGCTGACGGACGGCATTGGCCCGCGTCTGTCGGGTTCGCCGGGCGCCGAGGCCGCCGTGCAGTGGGCGCTGCGGTCCTTCAAGGCTGATGGGGTGAAGGCGTGGTTGGAGCCGGTGAAGGTGCCGCACTGGGTGCGAGGCGAGGCGTCCGGCGAGGTGCTGGCCTCCGAGCGCACGCGGGGGCACCCCCTGGCGCTGCTGGCCCTGGGCGGCAGCCCGCCCACCGCGCCCGAGGGACTCACCGCCGAGGTGGTGGAGGTGACGTCGCTGGATCAGTTGGAGTCGCTGGGCGCGGCGGTGAAGGGGAAGTTCGTCTTCTTCAACCACACCATGACGGTGGCCGCGGACTACGGGCGCTTCGCGGGGCTGCGCTCGCGAGGCCCCCTGGCCGCCGCGAACCACGGAGCGGTGGGCGCGCTGGTGCGCTCGCTGGCCACGGCGTCGCTGCGCACGCCGCACACGGGTTCGACGTACTTCCCCAGTGAGGGGCCGCGGATTCCGGCGGCGTCGGTGGCCACGGAGGACGCGGACCTGCTCCACCGGCTGCTGGCGGGCGGCCCGATGCGCGTGAAGCTGATGCTGGGCAGCTCCGAGCTGCCGGACGCGGATTCCTCCAACGTCGTGGCGGAGATTCGGGGCCGGGAGAAGCCGCAGGAAATCGTGCTGATTGGCGCGCACCTGGATTCGTGGGACGTGGGCACGGGCGCGCATGACGACGGCGCGGGCGTGGTGATGGTGATGGAGGCCGCGCGCCTCATCGCGAAGCTGCCGCAGGCGCCCCGGCGCACGGTGCGGGTGGTGCTCTTCATGAACGAGGAGAACGGCCTGCGTGGCGGGCGGGCCTATGCGGAGGCGCACGCGGCGGAGCTGCCCCGGCACGTGGGCGCGCTGGAGATGGACGCGGGCGGCGGGCGGCCCGTGAGCGTCAGCGTGCGCGCGGGCGAGGGCGGGCAGGACCTGCTGCGCCCGTGGCTGCCGCCACTGACGGCGCTGGGCGTGACGCAGTTCTCCGCGCGCGAGGCGGGTGGGGCGGACATCAGCCCGCTGATGCCCGCGCGCGTGCCCTTCTTCGGCGTGGAGGTGGACAGCAGCCGCTACTTCGACGTGCACCACACGGAGGCGGACACGCTGGACAAGGTGGACCCGCAGGACCTGGCGCGCAGCACCGCCGCCGTGGCGTGGATGACGTATGCGCTGGCGGAGATGCCCGGCACGCTCACGCGCCCCGAGGCGCCGGCACCACGTGGGCCCGCGCCAGTAACCGCGCCCGCGCAGCAGTCGAAGACCTCAGGGAACTGAGAGGTGCTTCCGAGCGGCCCCTCGGATTTCCGAGGGGCGCTGTGGATGCCGTGCGGGCTACTGTCGGCGGTTCCTTCCGATGCGTCAGCGGGCCTGCATCACGCAGGCGACGGTGGACGCCCCGGGGTGTGCCGGCCGCCTCGCCTCGTGGCGTATGTCTTGCTTTGTCTGTGCCTGCTCAATGCAGGTCGGAGGACATTCATGATGAAGCAAGGCACGCGTGTTCCAGGGCTGAAGTGGGTCATCGCCGCGTTCATCCTGGCGGGCTGTCGTGGCGCCGAAGGCGAGGTGCCCACGGAGACCGAGTCCAGGCTGTCGTTGAAGGAGGGCCAGGTGCTCGGCCCGGCGTGTACCGGGGAGCAGAAGCAATGCCCCGAGGGCCTCTCCTGCGCCTCGTTCAACCTGGGCGCGGGCCCCGAAATCCGCTGTGTCCAGTCCCCGGAAATCTGTGACTTGTTCAAGTGCAGCAGCGGCGAGTGCGTGGTGCTGGAGAGCCATCCAATCCAGGTTCGTTGCAGCGGCACCTGAGCCGCGCGTTACGCGTCGAAGGGCGGGTGCTCCCCAAGCCCGGTGAGTGCCCGTTGCCCGGCGGCGATGTACTCCGGCCGTCCCTGTGTCTGGCCGAAGGCGATGTCGGCCACCGCGCGGCAGGCGGCGAACCACCGCGCCCGCGTGAGGACGGCGGGGCTGACCGCGCCATACGTCTCCAGCGCGGCGGTCAGCATGGGCGCTCCGCCCCAGTGGAGCAGTCCGGCGAAATCCCTCGCGGGGTCTCCGACGCAGGCATCGCTCCAGTCGATGACCCCCGTGGGAATACCGTGGGCATCGACCAGGACATGCTCCGCGGCGAAGTCTCCGTGGACCAGCCGGGGCACGCCGCGTCCCTCCGTGGGGCGCACCCTGAGCCGCTGCTCCCAGTCCGCCGCCCGGTGCGGCTCCACATGACGGTGTTCGACGGCGAGCCGCAAATCGTCCACGGCGGCGGCCGACCACGCTTCGAGTTCCGGGTCGTCGTCCGCCGGCACGCCGAGCGCATCGGCTTCGGCGGGGTCGAGCGCATGGAGCGCTCCCAGGAAGGCGCCGAGCCTGCGGCCGAGGCCCGACAGGTCCAGCCGCTCAGGCTCGACGAGGAGCGCGGGCGTCCCTGGGAGCTTCGCGTAGCCCGCGAAGCCCACAGCGAGGTCGGCGGCAGGGGGCGCGAGGAAACGGTAGTCGGGGACCGGCAGGGGGAGCCGGGGCTCGAGCCACGCCAGCAGGCGCGCCTCCCACTTCAGGTGCTCGGCGGCTTCGTCGCTCTTGGGGAAGCGGAAGACGTAGCGCCCCTCCACCTCGAAGGCTTGATGGTCCGTGCCTTCCCCCAGACGGACGACCCGCGCCGTCGCGAGTGAGGGAAAGCGCGCGTGGATGCGCTCGGCGGCCTCCGCGTCCGTGAGCGCGGGTGGCTGTTCCGCGTCGTGAGCCATGCCGCGACTCTACTGCTCCGGGGCGCTGGCACGCGACTCGATGCGCCGGCGCTTGCGGCGCAGGTCCTGCTCCGGAAGGAACAGTGTCACCAGCAGCGCCGCGCCGGCGATGAACAGGGCCACGTGGTACACGGCGGAGACGCCGCGAGTGAACGCCATCTTCAGCGCCCGGTCCGCCGCGTCCACCGCCGCCAGTGCCTGCCGTTCGTCCGCGTCCACCTTCGCCCGGACTTCGGGAGTGGCCGCTGTCTCCGCGCGGCGCCGCTCGGCGTCGAACTCCGCGCGCACCCGCGCCTTCACCTCATCCGCGCGGAACACCTGCCCGGTGGGCCCGCCTTCGCCACTGACGCCCGGCGCGGCGCGTGTCACCTCGGCCTTCACGGAGTCCGGGAGCGCCGAGGTGGCCTGCGCCATGCGCGCCTCCAGCTCCGAGGACAGCGTGGAAGCGAACACCGTCCCCAGCAGCGCCACGCCCAACGTCATGCCCAACTGCCGGAAGAACGTGGCCGCCGCGGTGCCCACGCCAATCTGGTCCGGCGGCACCGCGTTCTGGATGGCCATCGTGTAGAGCGGAATCGAAGGCCCCAGCCCCAGGCCCACCAGCACCATCTTCGCCGTCACCTCGGCCTGGGTGGAGTCTGGCGTCAGCGTGAAGGCCATGACGGCGAAGCCCGCCATCAGCAGCACCAGCGAGCCCAGCAGCAGCGCCTTGTAGCGGCCCACCCTGGACACGAGCTGCCCGCTCAGCACGTTCCCCGCCACCACGCCCAGCGTCAGCGGCATGACCGTCAGCCCCGAGCGCGTCGCCGACAGCCCCACCACGTTCACCATGAACAGCGGCAGGAAGACGATGCCCGACAGGAACGCCCCGCCGACGATGAACACCGCCGCGTTGCCCGCGCTGAAGGCCCGCAGGCGGAACAGCGTCAGGTCGAGCAGCGGCTCGGGCGCGCGCAGCTCCGCCCAGAGGAAGGCCACCAGGCCCACCGCCGCCAGCGCGAACAGTCCCAGGATGCGCCACGACGTCCAGGCCCAGTCGCCGCCGTCCGTCTGCCCCAGGCTGAGCGCCAGCAGCAACGGCACCAGCGCCACCGCGAGCGCGAACGCCCCCACCAGGTCCAGCCCGCCCCGGGACTCACGCTGGGGCTTCAGCCGCGGCATGCGCG
The DNA here is from genome assembly GCF_006547355.1 of Myxococcus sp. AB036A. Taxonomy (NCBI): domain Bacteria; kingdom Pseudomonadati; phylum Myxococcota; class Myxococcia; order Myxococcales; family Myxococcaceae; genus Myxococcus; species Myxococcus sp. AB036A. The sequence continues at coordinate 68,349 of NZ_VHLC01000022.1, forward strand.
ACAGCACCAGCGCCAGCGCCACCGCGCCCACGGGCAGGTTGATGAAGAACACCCAGTGCCAGCCCAGGTGGTCGGTGATGAACCCACCGGCCAGCGGCCCCACCACGCTGGACAGGCCGAACATGGCGCCGAAGAGGCCCTGGTACTTGCCGCGCTCACGGGGCTCGAAGAGGTCGGCCACCACCGCCAGCGCGGCGGTGAACAGCGCCGCGCTGCCCAGCCCCTGCACGGCGCGGAAGAGGATGAGCGCCACCGTGGAGCGCGCCACCCCGCACAGGAAGCTGCCCGCGAGGAAGATGAGGATGCCCGCGGCCAACACCGCGCGCCGGCCCAGCAGGTCCGACAGCTTGCCCCACACGGGCACCATCGTCGTCGACGCGACGAAGTACGACGTGGTGAGCCACGGGTAGAGCGAGGCGGGGATTCGCAGGTCCGCCTGGATGGCTGGCCCCGCGGTGGCGACAATCGTCTGGTCCAGCGCGGCGAGCAACAGCCCCAGCACCGCGCCCAGCAGCGTGAAGACCTTCTGGGAGCGCGTGAACGCCGGGAAGGCGGGCGGCGCATCGTCGGTGGCGGGAGCGGCGGACGGGGCCATGTGTCGCGGTGGCTCCCGGGTCAGGGGGCGCCAGGGGAAAGGTGGGGATGTTCCTACCAGACGGCCACCGGCCGAGTCCCTTTGCGGCACCAGCTGTTTCCGTGCGGCGGCAAGATTGCGCCCGTTCCGGTGCCGCGAGGGGGCGCGCGCCGGGAGATGCCCCGCACCGGGCAAGCACTTCGCGCTGGGTGAAGTGAACGGTCTACGCTGCGGACGTCCAATCCCAGACGTCGCGAGGGACCGGCCCGCGACGCATTTCCCGGACCACACCCCATGCAACGCATTAGCGCTGTCGCCCTGACCTCGCTGCTGGCCGTTTCACTCTGCGCATGTGATGACCCCGTGGAGCCAGGGGACCCTGATTCGGGAACGCCGGATGCCGGGCAGCCCGACGGAGGCGACGCGGGAGCCGGGGACGGAGGCACGTTCCTCTCCGAGGTGCCGCTCTGGCAGGTGGAGCACGACCCCGCGCACGCCACCGGCTGCTTCGGCCGCTCCATCGCGCTGGGCGACGTGAATGGCGATGGCCAGAAGGACCTGGTCGTCGCCGCGCCTCCGTGCCTCTCGCTCACGAGAGACCCCGGCCGGGTGTCGCTCTTCGCGGGCGAGGCGCCGTACTTCTCCACGCAGGGCGTGACGGCGGTGATGGACTGGCGCAACGCGAACTCGCGGACCAATGGCACCCGGATGACGGTGAGCACGGGCGACGTGGACGGGGATGACTCCGCGGACGTGCTCGTCTCCGGCCAGTACGGCGCGCTCGTCTTCAAGGGCCAGACGGACCTGGCCAGTGTCTTCACCGAGCCCGCGTTCGTGGTGCCCGGCGGCGGCGTGTACAACAACGCCGTCTTCGCGGACGTCAACGGGGACGGCCTGGATGACGTGGTCAGCGTGAAGGGGCTGGCGCTGTCCGTCTTCCTGGCCACGCCCGGCGCGCCGGGAGGGCCCTTCACCCTGGTGGAGCGCACGGAGCCGCTCTACACCGGCGCTGTCTATCGCGCGGGCGACGTGGACGGGGATGGCGCACAGGACCTCCTGCTATTGGATTCGATGGGAGACGTCTATTCGCTGCTCCATGGCTGCAAGGCCGGCAGCTCCGGGCCGTGTGACGGCGGGCTCGCGGCGCAACCCTTCTGGACGGTGGACAGCCGGACGCTGAGCCTCTTCCCAGACGTGAATGGGGACGGGGTGCCAGAGCGCTTCACGGGGCCGGGCGGTGGCACGGTGCGGCTCCACCTGTCGGAGGCGGGCGGCGGCTATGCCTCCGCGCCCACGTGGACCGCCATGGGTGACCCCGTCTTCGCGAACTTCGGTGCCACCATCACCGCGGTAGGGGACGTGGACGGGGATGGGCAGCGCCAGGACTTCGTCGCGGGCTCCGAGGGGAGGCTGTACTTCTATTCGCCGGCGGAGGGGGTGTCCTCGGCGCTGAGCCCCGTGTGGTCCTGGCCGCGGGCGGACGCCCTGCCGCAGGGGTACGAAGGCTTCCACCGCTTCACCGTCATCGCGCCGGGAGACCTGAACGGCGACCGCTTCGATGACCTGGTGGCGGGCGTTGCGCCTTCGCCAGGGCTCGTCGACGGGCCGGGGGGCCGGGTCGTCATCTTCGGCGGTGGCCAGGTGCCCGCGGAGCCGGCCACGGCGCCGCACCTGCCGCCCGTGGCGGGCTGTGGCCTGACGCTGGACCCGGCGCACGGCAAGCCGGACCTCTCCGTGGACGCGGACGTGCTGGCCCGCACGCTGTACGTGGAGCGCCGCACCTTCGCCGCGGACTCCTGTGAGATGTTGGAGGGCTGCGTGCCCGCGCCCGGTGAGCGGCGCCTGCTGCGCTTCAGCACTTCCATCCAGAACCTGGGCGCGGCGGCGGCCTCGGTGCCCAACATGGACGAGCGGCCGGACCTCTACGTCTGGGACGAGTGCCACGGCCACGAACACCTCACCAACTTCGCCCAGTACGTGCTGCGGGACGCGCAGGGCAACGAGGTCGTGGAGGGCCGCAAGCAGGGCTTCTATCTGGTCGACTACCAGCGCCAGTGCGATGACGCGGCGCCCTTCCACTTCCCGCTGGACCGAATGAGCATCTCCGCCGGCTGGGCGGACATCTACGTCGCCGACATCCCCTGCCAGTGGATTGACATCACCGACCTGACGGACGGCACGTACTCCCTGCGAGTGGGCGTGGATGAGCAGGACATCATCGAGGAAGCGGACGTGCTCCCCAACGAGGCCATCCTGAACGTCCGCATCCAGGGCGATTCCGTGACCGTGGTCCCATAATCATGAGGCCCGGGACACCGTGCCGCCGTCCTGGCGCGGTGTCCCAGCGGCCTTCCGTTCCCACCTCGCGTGGAGGCCAGGGGTGGCGACACGGATGCATGCCGGGGGTGGGGGCCGGCACGTCCTGGGAGTGGGAAACCTACACTGGCGGGCCGAGGACGGCCTCGCGCGGGGTCCCAGACGGATTTCCAGCACACTGGATTTGCACCGAGGGAATGTCGCATGCAATCACCCGTTCCGAGGCCCGTACCAACCAGCGCGACGTGCAACGCAGCGGAGAGAATCTGACGTGAGCATCCGGGTCGATGTGTGGGAGGGGGCGCGCATCGCGCTGTTCTCGCTCCGTTCCAACCGCCTGCGGACCGTGCTGACGACGGTGGGCATTGGCGTGGGCGTGTGCACGCTGCTGGCCATTGTCGGCATCATCCAGGGCATCAACCGCTCCTTCGAGGACCAGCTTTCGAGCATTGGCGCCAACACGCTCCAAATCTCGAAGTTCCCCTGGACGCTCAACGGCGACTGGTGGTCGTACCGCAACCGCAAGGACCTGAGCGCGGACCTGGTGCCGCCCATCATCAACGCGTCCGAGCACGTGCTGGCCGCGGCGCCGCTCTTCTTCGAGCGCGTGGAGGGCCGCTTCCTGGACCGCAAAATCGGCTCGGTGCTGCTGGTGGGCACCACGCCGGACTACGCGACGGTGGGCTCGTTCACCCTGGAGCGGGGCCGCTTCCTCACCCACGCGGACGTGGACAACCGGGCGCAGGTGGCCGTCATCGGCGCGGAGCTCGTGCGCTCGCTCTTCCCCGGAGTGAATCCGGTGGGGCAGCGCATCCTCTTCGAGGGCAAGCCCTTCCGCGTGGTGGGAACCCTGGAGGCCAAGGGCACCATCCTGGGAGAGAACCAGGACCTGGTGGTGATGGTGCCCTCCGGCACCTTCCTGGCGCACTTCGGAAAGAAGCGCTCACCCAACATCGCGGTGGCCCTCACGTCGCCGGAGCATGCGCCAGCGGTGGTGGACAAGCTCACCGCGGTGCTCCGCCGGGAGCGCAACACGCCGCCGGGGCTGCCGGACGACTTCGCCATCAACCGGCCGGACCAGCTGGCCAGCATGTACGCGCAGCTCACCGGGGCGCTCTATGGCGCGGCCATGGGCGTGGGCCTCATCACGCTGCTGGTGGGCGGCATCGGCATCATGAACATCATGCTGGTGTCGGTGCGCGAGCGGACGCGGGAGATTGGCGTGCGCCGGGCGCTGGGGGCCCGCAAGCGCACCATCATCCTCCAGTTCCTGATGGAGGCCTCCTGCGTGTCCGCCCTGGGCGGCACCCTGGGGACGGTGGTGGGCCTGGGGCTGGCGCGCATCGTGTCCTTGATTACGCCGCTGGCGGCGGCAGTGGAGCCGCTGACGGTGGTGGCTGGCGTGGGGTTCGCGGCGATGGTGGGGCTGCTGTTCGGCATCTGGCCGGCGGCGCGGGCGGCGAACCTGGACCCGGTGGAAGCGCTTCGCCACGAGTGACGGACGGGAGACGGCGGCGATGATGGCAATCTGGGACACCCTGCGGCTGGCGTTCGGAACGTTCCGTTCCAACCTGCTGCGCTCCTTCCTGACGCTGCTGGGCATCGTCATTGGCGCCACCACGGTGGTGTCGATGATGGGGCTCATCGAGGGCCTGCGCATCCAGGTGAACGAGAGCATGTCCGAGCTGGGCTCTGACTGCTTCCAGGTGCAGCGGCTGCCCTTCGGCGGAAACCTGTCCCTGGCGGAGCTGGCGCGGCGGCCCCGGCTGAACGAGGGCGACCTGGAGGCCATCCGGCTGCAGCCGTCGGTGTTGCTGGCAGCGGCGGAGGACTCCAAGGGTGGACAGAAGGTGTCCACGCAGCAGCGCGAGTCGCGTCCCAATGTGACCATCTGGGCCGGCACGCCGGAGTACTTCCAGACGAACTCGGTGGTGGTGGAGTTCGGGCGGCCCTTCACGGACGCGGAGTACCTGGATGGCCGCCGCGTGGCGGTGATTGGCCAGGACCTGGCGGACACGTTGTTCCCGGGCGTGCAGCCCCTGGGGCAGAACATCCGCATCCTGGGGCGCAGCTTCCAGGTGATTGGCACGCTCAAGCGCCGCGGCAGCTTCATGGGCGGAGGCAGCCAGGACAACCAGGTGATGATGCCGCTGTCCGTCTACAAGGCGCTGTTCGGGGTGCGCAACTACCGGGTGAGCGTCCAGGCCCAGTCGGCGGAGATGCTCCAGCGCGCGCAGGACGAGGTGACGCTGCTGATGCGGCGGCGCCACAACCTGAAGCCGCTGGAGGAGGATGACTTCTTCGTGTTCTCCAACGAGAGCGCCACGGAGATGTTCAACAACATCTCGAAGGTGATTTCCGCGGCCAGCTTCGGCGTGTGCATGCTGTCGCTGCTGGTGGGCGGCATCGGCATCCTGAACATCATGCTGGTGGCGGTGACGGAGCGCACCCGGGAGATTGGCATCCGCAAGGCGCTGGGCGCGAAGAAGCGCCGCATCCTCGCGCAGTTCGCCATCGAGGCGGTGGTGCTGTCGCTGGTGGGTGGCGCGTTGGGCGTGGGCCTGGGCATGGGCCTGGCGCAGCTGGCGAAGTGGATGGTGGGGCTGCCCGCGCAGGTGCCGGCCTGGGCGGTGATGCTGTCGCTGGGCATGAGCAGCGGCGTGGGCCTGCTGTTCGGCATCTACCCGGCCGCGCGCGCCGCGAAGCTGGACCCCGTGGAGGCCATGCGGACGGATTGACGCCACGCCGGTGCCGCAGGGTGGCTGGGAATGAAACGGGGCCTCCTCCGCGCGGTGCGGAAGAGGCCCCAGGTGTTTCAGCACGTGTGTCCGGGGATTACGGACACGGGGTGCCGCAAATCAACTCACCGGTGATGGGGTGCTTGTAGCAGGGCGGCTGGCAGTCATCGGCGACGGCGGTGGCCGGCGTCATGGTGATTCCCAGGCCCAGCACGGCGGCGGCGGCGGTGAGGACGACGGCGATACGGAGGTGCTTGCGAGCAGTCATTGCGGTCTCTCCAACAGCGGTGTCCGTACAGCGCGGCGGAGTGTGGAGCCCGGGTCTGACAATCACAATGCCCCACGTGTCACACGCACTGCGTCTGAGACTGCAAGGACTTGGGCGGTGCACAACGCGTGCGTGTGGAAACAGACGCAGCAGAACTATCGCGTGTGTTCGTCTGGGCGAGGTCCGCCGCCTGTCCATTGATAGCCCAACGTCGCGCCCACGCCGATGAATCCCAGGCCGATGAGCTGACGGCCGCCCTTCAAGCGGGCGCTGGGCTTGGACAGCTTCACCAGGGCTTCGTGGACGATGACGGCCAGCAGCGTGCCCAGGGCCGCGCCGCCGAGCGCGCCCAGGTAGGCGCGGCCTGGATGGTGACTCTCGCCAAAGGCGAGCTCGCCCAGGCCCCACGTCCCGAGCGCCGTCAGGGGCGGTGTCAGCACGAAGCCGCCGCCGAAGGCCACGGTCTCCAGCTCCATCCACCGTCCTGGGCTGGGCGCCGCGGGACGGAAGAAGAGGAGCCGCGAGGGGATGGCGCCCAGGAGCATTCCCGCCGCCGTCTCCGCCGCGGTGGCACCCACGCGCGTGTCCCCGCCCACGCGGCTGGCGCCCCAGACGCCGGCTGCGGGAAGCAGCGCGAGCCCGCCGTGCGCCACCCATGCGCCCTTGGGGAGCGGGACGTCCTCCGGTTCGATGTACGTGGGCACGGCTGCTTTTTCCAGTGAAGGGGCGGCGGGCGTGTCCAGGTACCTGGAGCGTGCTTCAGAAGGTGGCGTGTCGCGCAGCGGTGCGTCCGCGGCCGCCGCGTGACTCACGGCGGACAGCAGGCAGCCCAGCAGCAGCGTGCACGCGGTGATGGGGCGTCGGTGTGAGGGCACGTTGGGCATGGCGACACGCGGTGTGTCCCGAAGGTGCGCACGCGGGGCGGTGGCTTCCACCCTCACGGTGGAGATGTGCCCGCCGCGCGTCTCGGGGTGTCTTGCGTGAGACATCGGCAGGTGCGCCGCGGGCCATGGGCGCTTAGTTTCCGGCGGTGAAGCTCGCCTGGCTCGTGCCCGTGGTGTTGATTGCCGCCGGGTGCCACGCTCCCAATCACCGGCATGACCTGCGCCTGCGCGCGTTGCCGGGGAGCAGCCCGGAGGCGCGCTCGCTCGCGTTCTTCCAGTCATTGGGCGTGGCGCTGGTGCCGGGCCACCGCGTGGAGTTGGTGGAGAACGGCTTCATCTTCGACGCCATCGAGGAGGAGATTCTCGCCGCGCGCAGCAGCATCCACATCACCAGCTACATCTGGCGGCCCGGTGAGCCGTCGGACCGGCTGGTGCGGGCGCTGGCGGCGCGGCGGCCCGGGGTGGCGTGCCGCGTGCTCGTGGACCCATTGGGCAGCGTCAACTTCGAAGCGGTGATTCCCGCGCTGGCGGCCAGCGGCTGTGACGCGCGCTACTTCCGGCCCATCCAAGGCGACTTCGTGGCCCTGGACGCGGTCCGCCTGAGGGCGCGGAACCACCGGAAGATGGTGGTGCGGGATGGCGAGGTGGGCATCACCGGCGGCTGGGGCATCTGGAAGAGTTGGATGGGCAATGCGCAGAGCGCGGATTATTGGCGCGACATGAACATCCGCGTGGAGGGCCCGGCCGTGCGGGAGATGCAGGTCGCCTTCGCGCAGAACTGGCAGGAGGCGGGTGGAGACTTCCTGCCGGCGACGGACTTCCCGGAGCCTCGCTACGCGGGGGATGCGCGCGCGGGCTTCGTGGCCAGCACGGACAACCGCTTCCTGTCGGACGCGCGGCGGATGACGCTGCTCACCATCGCGGCGGCGAAGGAGCGGCTCTGGATTGCGAACTCCTACTTCATTCCCTCCGACGCCATCAGTGACATGTTGCTGGAGAAGGTGAAGCAAGGCGTGGACGTGCGGGTGCTGGTGCCCGGGCGGCACCATGACGTGGGGCCCGTGCACGCGGCGCAGCGGGCGTCCTATGCGCGCTTGCTGGAGGGCGGCGTGCGCATCTGGGAGTACGAGCTGTCGATGATGCATTCCAAGACGATGCTCGTGGATGACTCCCTGTCCGTCGTGGGCTCCACCAACATGGACCCGCTGGCGTTGACGACGTTGGAGGAGTGCTCGGTGGTGGTGGAGGACGCGGCGCTGGCGGCGCAGCTCGCCGCATCTTTTGAGAAAGATTTACGCCACTCTCGAGAAATCCACTGGAGCGGGTGGAAGCGGCGCGGGCTCTTGCAGAAGCTGGGCGAGCGGCTGCCGTGGTTCATCGGCAACTATCTCTGACGCAGCAGTGCAGGGCTGGATGATAGAAACCTGGCATGGCTCGTGCCCGTCCAACATCGCCCCGTTGCCCTCGCTGTCATGCGCCCATCGTCCTCGAGGAAGGCCGGGTGCTCTACACCTGTGGCTACTGCAACGCCTCCATCGACACGCAGGGCGAGAAGGCGCCGCGCCCCGAGTACCAGGCACCGGCCGTGACGGGGACGGGAACGAACACGACGGCCCTGGTGGTGGGGGGCATCGTGTCGCTCAGTTTCACGGCGGGGCTCGTGGTCTTTCTGAGCTTGGGCCCCGCCACGGAGTCCACCGCGCGGCCCACGCCAACGCGCGTCCCGGGGGCGTCTCCCGTCGTCGTGGCGCCGTCACCGGTGCCGGAGAAGAAGGCGAAGTTCCAATGGAACTCCCAGGGGGTTCCCCTCGCCGTGGACCTCAACGGTGACGAAACGGACGACATCATCGGCCGTATCCGTCGCCTCAGTCTCGTTCCCGGAAAGACGGAGACGCGCAACCAGGTTGCCGCGTTCGATGGGAAGTCGTTCGACCTGCTCTGGGAAGCGGAACTCGAGGGGACGGCCGCGGACTTGTCCGGCGCGGTGCACGTCGTTCACCAGGGCGGCCGTGTGGTGATGAGTGAGCCGGGCGCGGTGCATCTCCTCGAGCCGAAGACAGGCAAGCCGCTCGGGCGGGTGGCGCTCTCGGACAAGCCCAGCAGGCTCTGCATCCCGGAGGGCGACACCGAGTCCGTCTGGGTCGAGGTGGTGGATGGGCAGAACCTCCTGTTCAACACGAAGACGGCGACTGCCCGGCCCGCCATCGAGCCTCCGCCCCCCTGCGCGCCGGTCAAGTGGAGCCACCATCTCTGTTTCGTTCCGGTGTTCAGGAAGAGTCCCGTCCCTTGTGAGCGCCCGCGCAACCCTCCCTCCGTTCCCGGATTCCGGGCGGAGAACGTCTACAAGCTCGAGGACCTGGACGTCGCGATGGGTGAACGGAGCCCGGGGAGCCGGGTGCCCATGGTGGCGGTGTTCCGGCGGGGCGAGAAGGCCGCGCTGTGGGCGGAGAACGTCGCCGACATGGACCCCAGGAACGTGAAGGAGTCCACGGTGGACGTCGTCGACTTCTCCGAGGACGCGCTCTTCATGGTCTACGCGTTGAAGGAGGGCGGGGAGCAGCTCGTTCGTAGGGACCTGCTGAAGGGGAGCGTGGGGTGGGACGTCCCCATTCCCAACTCCCGGAGCGGCTCGGGGGTGTCCCAAATCAGGGTGCACGGTGGGCGCGTCTATGTCCCGCATTGGGTGTGGCTGGATGTCTTCGACGCGAAGACGGGCAACCTGATTGGCACCCTGGGCACGTGGTGACGCCGACGCAGTGTCGGCCTGCTCGCAGACATGAGCGGGGCTGGCCGGGGTGAAATCGCGCGGGCGCGCGGCCGGCCGTAGAGTTCCGGGCCATGGACACCCGGCATGTCGTAGAGCGGGCCCTCGTTCGCGAGGCGCGGCCCGAGGATGACGCGGTGGTGGGGGAGTTGTTGGTGGAGGCCTTCCTCACCCAGTACGCGAAGAAGCTCCCGGAAGTCGTCTATGGCGACGAGCGCAAGCGCGAGCTGCGGGACGTCGCGTCCCGGCGCAAGGTGGCCACCGTGCTGGTGGCCGAGTTGGACGGACAGGTGGTGGGCACCGTCGCGCTCTTCAAGCCCGGCGCCCCTGGCTCCGAGGCCTGGCTGCCCAACGCCGCCGACCTGCGCGGCCTGGCCACCGCCGTGAGCCACCATGGCACCGGGCTGGCCCAGCCCCTCCTGGACGCCGCCGAGGCCCGGGCTCGCGAGTGGGGCGTGGACGCCGTGTGCCTCCACGTCCGCAGGGGCGCGGAGGGCGTGGGGCGCATGTACCAGCGGCGCGGCTTCGTGCGCGAACCCGTGGGCGACATGGACCTGCCCACGGTGTTCCTCGAAGGCTACGTGCTGCGCTTCAAGAAGGACTGACTTCAGCCGCGCAGCGGCAGGGTGAAGGCGAGCTGGAAGCGCGTGCCCGCGTGCTCCGGGCGGACGGTGGCGGTGACGTGCACGCCGCGGCCGTTGTCCGTGGCCACCAACTGGCCGCGCAGCTGCCCGTTCTCCGTGGCGCCCCGGAAGAGGAACACCTCCGCGGCCTGCGAGAAGATGGCGTCCACGTCGTCGCCGCCAGTGCCCGCCGGCAACTGGTCCCGTACCCAGGTGGCGAAGCGCACGATGCGCCCGGTGAGGAGCTGCGCGGGCAGCGGCACCGCGTAGCCTCCGCCGAACACCATGGGCGCGGCGGCCAGCAGCACCGCGTCCGCGTTGCGCCCGCTGCCCAGGCCCAGGATGCCGCGCTCCTCCAGCCGCGCCTGCGCCCGGATGGGGAGGAAGTGCTCGGTGGGAATGCTCAGCCCGGTATCGCGGCCGGTGGGCAGCTCCCACATGGCCGGCGCCTTCAGGCCGCCCTGCTGGCCCATGATGCGCGCGAAGGCGCTGGTGTCCCGGAAGCTGGCCGCCAGCATCGCCGCCACCGCCAGCGCGGGGCTGGTGAAGCTCACGCGCCGGGCCATGCCGCGACCCTCGCTGGCCACCACCGCGCGGTTGATGACGGCGCACAGCCAGCGCGCGGACTCGTCCTGGCGCAGCTCCGTCCAGGCTTCGGAGACGTGCTCGCGCTCCTCCTCCAGCGCCACGGCCAGCTCCGCGTGCGCCACGCCCAGGAGCGGCGCGGACACGGCGGCCACCACCGGGAGCTGAGCGCGCTCGCCCATCGCCGCGAGCTTGCCCAGGAGGGCGACGTCGTCGGTGGCATCCACGACGAAGACGGCGTCAGGGCGCTCGAAGGGCTCGGCGCCCAGCGCGCCCTGCACGGCCTCCAGCAGCCCGGCGCGCGCCACGTCCAGCACCTCCACGGAGATGCCCGAGGACGCGGGCACCTGGTCCAGCAGCCACTTGAGGCCGCGCCACGCGGACTCCAGGTGGGCCACGGGCTCGGCGCCGAGCAGGTCCTTCGCCGTGAGGAGCAGCGCTTCCTCCACCAGGTCCCGGGCCGTCTGCCGGGTGGCGGCCTCCGGCGTGACGACGGGCGCGGGCGTGGCGGGCACGCGCGGATTGATGGCGCGCAGGAAGGCATCCACCGCGCGAGACGCGGCGGCGGGCGTGCTCGCGTCGGCGCGGCTGAGGAGCGTCTCCACCAGGTCCTCGCCGGATTCGGTGGGCGCGGCCGGCGCGGTGGGGGCGGGCGGCGTGGAGGCCGCGCGCAGGGCCTCGGCTATCGCGTCCGGCAGGCGGCCCGGGCCGGTGACGGTGGCCACGCGCGTGGCGGCCTCGTCGGGCGTCAGCGTGCGCAGCGGGTCGGACGTGGACAGTGATTCGTGCAGGTGCTGCAGGGCGCGCAGCTCTGGGACGCGGGTGATGACGTCCGCGTAGCTGAAGGCGCGCAGCCGGTCGAAGGACAGCTCGACGGTGCGCGAGTCACCCGCGCCCAGCCGGTCCGCCACGGTGACGCGGAGCCCGCTGGCGGCGCGCGTGAGCTCATCCCCGAAGGTGTTCACCGTGAGCGGGAAGCGCCGACCCGAGGGGGACGGGGAGAAGGCACCCACCACCAGCCAGCGCACGCGCGCGCTTTCGGCACTGCTTCCGTTCTGGCTCATGTCCCGCATCCCCTCCACGACGAGAAGGCCGCTACGTTAGCGCGCCAGCATGTCGGCACGGCTGCCGGACGGAGCCTGGTGACTGCGACCACCGCCCCTGGCGGAAGTCACCAGGGGCCAGGGCCTCACGGCGCGCGGGCGCTCCAGGGACTCAAGCGAAATCAGGGACTTGGCGGGTGCATGAGGGTTCCCGACGGTTGACACACCTGCTGCTACTGGTGCGTGGGGCGCCTACAGCAGCCCTCCAACCCGCTTCCCCATGCGCCTCTCTCCTCTCAGCGGCTCAGCTCCTTCCGCCGTCCGATCCCCGGCTCAGGATGTCTTCCGTCGCCCGGCCTTCCGCGTCGCTGTCGGGGCCCTGGGGGGCCTCGGCCCGGAAGCCGTGGGGATGCAGGGGACAGGGGGGCGTTTGCGCGAACTACACCGGTGTGAACTTCACGCCGGTAGCCTTCGCACGCTCCAACGCCTGCTTGATGTCCTCGGAGACGATGAGGGCGATGGACCAGCCCCAAGTGCGGAACACCTGGGCGTTGCCAACCTGGGCGAGGTCGACGCGCATGCCGTAGACATCCCGGTACTGCCCCACCTTCTCGGGCCGCCCATCCTCCGGGCGCCAGTAAAGGACCTCTTCCGATGCTGCGTCGTCGATGCAGCGAATGAGCCTCGTGGCCACCAGGATGAAGTACGGGTCCAGGTGGTCTCGGATGTCCACGGGGAGGAGCTGCACGTCCTTGGGAGCCATCTCCAGGAAGATGTTGGCCACGCTGGCGCTGACCACGGGAGTGCTGAAGCCCGCGAGAGAAAAATCAAGGGCCTTGCCGGGCTCCTCGATAGGAACCGTGAATCGCTGGCTCACCTCCACGGGATGGCCTTCCCGGAACATCCAAGGGTCGTCTACTTCGTGACCTTGCGCATCTCCGGGGTGGCCCAACTCCCAACGGCCCGGAATGGAAACGTTGTCGGCGAGCTGGAAGTACCTCTTGGCCATCATGGCGCCTCGGTATCACTCGGTTCGAGTGAGGAGCTTGTTCAAGCCGGAGCCCGGGGCGGCGGCTTCCTTGGCAAGTTGTCTGAGTTCGTTGACCAAGGCCTCCCGGCACTCGGTCATCTTCCGGCAGCCTTTCGTCGCTTCCTCCAGGCGTGCGTAGACCCGCTCATGATACCTCTGGGGATGGGGGCCCTTGTGGCCCTTTACGGGCACGATGTTCTCAGGGTCTTCCAGCTCCATCCCGGCCTTCTTGAAGATTCTTTTGAACCGGGGCGTCCAGGGCCCGCCGCGCACGGTGGAGACGCCGTTCTTGTTCGTCGCGAGGTGGTGGTTTTCGGGGCGGCCGCCGCTCATGCCTTGGGCCGCCATGGCGACCGCGTTGGGCGCCAGTGCGACAGTGAAGCCCTCGGCTGTCATCGCCACCGACTGCACGCTTCTGATGGTCAAGTACTGATAGCCCGCCTGCGTCTCCACCGCGAGCGCAGCCTGCGCCGAGCCCGGCAGTCTCGAGGACTGCGCCGCCAGGCCCGCCGTATGGCTTATCGCCGCCGTGGCCAGCATGACGAAGACGCGCGCCGCGTTCTCCCCGAGCACTTCGCCGTACGCCTCGCCCGCCTCGCCGAGTTGCTCGAAGGTGGTGGCCCGGTCCACTTCGCGCACAAGCGCCATCCACCCGTCCAGAATGCGCCACACGGTATCCACGCCCAGGTAGGCAATGGCCGAGGCTGTCAGCAGGGCGGCCAGTCCCTTGCTCACTGGCTCGGGTAGCGACCAGAGGAGCAGGTACATGCTGACCGAAGCACTCACCGTCGCCAGCAGCGCCTGTGGGTCGGTCATGTCCTCCAGCGCTTCTGCAGTCTCTTCCCACACCGAGTCCATGGCGATGGCCATGGCCAGCGAGTACTTGCCGTCGCTGGCCAGCAGCGGGCCTTCTGACAACAGGCGCAGGCAGTCACCGGGCTGCGACTTGCGCTCGCACCAGCGGCCATAGGCGCGCGTCAGTTCGTCATCCGCGTAGACTTCCAGGAGACGCGGACCGCCTGGGTCCTTCTCTCCGTCCTGGGGGATGAGCCGGGGGCCGCGCCCCTCGTACAGGTACACGCCGCTTCGCTCGGGAACGCCGAAGAGTCGGCGGGCCTCTCGCAGGGGATTGGCGAAGGGCCGCACACCCCGGGCGAGCGCCACCATGGTCTCCTCGAATTCATCGTCGGCCAGTTCCACGGGCCCGTCGCCGTACTCCGCGAAGGGCGTGTGGACGATGGGAGGCCCGTCTCCAGTGTCCAGGCGCACGAGTCGCGTGGTCGAACAGCCTGTGACGGCAAGCGCCAGCACCAGCCAGATGACCGCATGCGCTCTCATCCAAGTCCTCCGGTTCCGGGGCGCGCTCCTGCGAGACCAGGCCAGGAATACAAGAGGAGTCCGACCAAGAGCCACGAGATGCCCAAACGCAGGGACGTCGCGCTCAGCGAACCACTGGCGCCTGTCAGGTGAGCCCAGCGCCGCCACCATCTCCGGTTGGGCGTAGGTAGACAGTCGTGATGCCGGGGGGAGCCGACGGAAGGCCCAGGCGTGCACGCCCCCCGCTCCGCGGTTACCTTCGGGCCGCCATGTCCCTTCGCAAGGATTACATCGAGCGGCTCATCGAGGAGTTCGCCGCCGCGCTGGCCCGCATCATCAAGGCGCGCCGGGAGAAGAAGCTCGCGGACGCCCAGCGCCTCATCCAGGAGACGGCGCTGTCCGCGCTGGGCATGGAGTACGCCGCGCTGCTGATGGCGGACCCGGTGTCCACCGCGCGACTGCTGGGCTCCCCCACGCGCGTGAAGGTGCTCGCGCGCCTGGTCGCCGAGGACGGAGAGTTGATCGCCGAGCAGGGCGACACCGCCACGGCCACTTCCCGCATTCACTACGCGCTCGCGCTGTACGACGAAGTCCAGGCCCTGGGCCTCACGCTGGATTCCGATGACACGGCCACCCTCGCCCGGCTGCGCGGCCTGCTGGCGGCGCCTGACGCCCGCTGAACGCAATCCCTCACATCCGTCCGGGAGATGGGTCCGCTACCTGACAGAATGAGCGCCGGGATGTCTTCCATTGGGCGTGTCTGAAGGCACCCCTGGGGACCCCTGGGTTGCATGTCAGTCCATTCCCCTGGTTACAATGGCAGGCCATTTCTTCACGCCAGACACCTGGGGGGTGTGCGTGTCCTTCATCCAGCTTCCGCGGAGCGTCGTCTCGTGCCGTAACCTCGTTGGAGGAAGCTGGCAGGTGCCGCCCGGTGCGGCGCACCTCGATGTCCGGAGCCCCTATACGGGCTCCGTCATTGGCAGAGTTCCCCTGACGCCCGCATCCGGAGTCGCCCAGGCGGTGGAGGCCGCGAAGGCGGCGGCGGCGTCCTGGAAGGACACCTCGCTGCGGGAGCGCACGCAGTACCTGTATCGCTTCCGCCAGTTCCTCGAGCGCGACCTGGACGCCCTGGCCCAACTGGCCGCCAGCGAGGCGGGGAAGACGGTGGCGGAGGCCCGCGCGGGCCTGCTCAAGGGCATGGAGGTCTGCGACTTCGCGCTGTCCCTCCAGAACTTCGACACGGGCGCGCACCTGGAGGTCAGCCGCGGCATCTCCTGTGAGTACCGCCGCGAGCCGCTGGGCGTCGTCGCCGGAATCACTCCGTTCAACTTCCCGGCCATGGTGCCGATGTGGATGTTCCCCATCGCCGTGACGCTGGGCAACGCCTTCATCCTCAAGCCGTCGGAGAAGGTGCCGCTGACCGCGTGCGCGCTGGGCGAGCTCATGTGCGAGGCCGGCTACCCCGCGGGCGTCTTCTCCGTCGTGCACGGCGGCAAGGAGGCGGTGGACGCGCTGGTGGCGCACCCGGACGTGCAGGCGGTGGGCTTCGTCGGCTCGTCCGCGGTGGCGCGCCACCTGTACGCGGAGGGCTGCAAGCGCGGCAAGCGCGTGCTGGCGCTGGGCAGCGCGAAGAACCACCTCATCGTCGTGCCGGACGCGGACCCGGAGCTGACGCCGCAGGCGGTGGTGGACTCGTTCACCGGCTGCGCGGGCCAGCGCTGCATGGCGGCCAGCGTGCTGCTCGCGGTGGGCAACGTGGAGCCCCTTCTCCAGGAAGTCGTCCGCCGCGCGGCGAAGCTGGAATTGGGCTCCGGCATGGGCGCGCTCATTGACCGGGGCTCGCTGGACCGCTTGGAGACGGCCATTGCCCGCGCGGAGGCCGAGGGCGCGCGGGTGCTGCTGGACGGCCGTGGCCACAAGCCGCAGGGCGAGCCGTGGTCCGGCGGCAACTGGCTGGGTCCCACGCTGCTGGACGGCGTGCGTCCGGAGATGGAGGCCGCGAGGCGCGAGCTGTTCGGCCCGGTGCTCTCCATCGTCCGGGTGCCCACGCTGTCCGCGGCGCTGGCGGTGGAGAACGCGTCGCCCTACGGCAACGCGGCGTCCATCTTCACCACGAACGGTGGGGTGGCGCAGACGGTGGTGGAGGGCGTGCGCGCCGGCATGGTGGGCGTCAACGTGGGCGTCCCTGTCCCGCGTGAGCCGTTCTCCTTCGGTGGCACGGGGGATTCGCGCTTCGGGCACGGGGACATCACCGGGCCGTCCAGCCTCGACTTCTGGACGCAGGTGAAGAAGGTCACCCGCAAGTGGTCGGCCCGGACCGACGGCTCGTGGATGAGCTGAAGCGCGCCCCACGACGCGAAGCACCACCCCCCGCACCCCGACTTTGCTCCCGCGCCCGCAAGGAGGGCGCTCCCATGGCCGAGAAAAAGAATCTCAATCACATCCGCCTCACTTCCCACCCGGATGGCGACGTCCCCAGCGTCCCCATCCGCTGGGGAGACGGCGAGCCGACGCGGCGCGGCCCCGTCGTCGCCACGCTGACGGAAGCCGGGCACCGCAACGTCATCGGCACGCATGCCGGCGCGTATGCCGTGTACCGCGCGCTGGCCGTGGCCGCGGGCATGCTGCCGCAGGACCACCGGGCCGACCTGAAGAACACCGCGCCCGCCGCGCAGGTGGGGCCGCATCCGTCGTGGAGCGACCCGCAGCGCATCGTCTCGCTGGACCCGTGGGGCGCCATCGCGCCGCAGGCGTTCCGGCCCTTCGCGGAGCAGGGCATCGACTTCCGGCCGACCATCGCCGTCACCAAGGCGCACATCAACTTCCCCGAGGTGCGCGACGCCATCGATGCCGGGCGCTTGACGCCGGACGGGGACCTGCTGCGCGACAACGGCGACATCAAGGTGACGAAGGCCGCGGTGGACCCGGTGTGGTACCTGCCGGGCATCGCGAAGCGCTTCGGCATGACGGAGAGCGCGCTGCGCCGCGGCCTCTTCGAGCAGACGGGCGGCATGTTCCCGGAGCTGATTACGCGCCCGGACCTGCACGTCTTCCTGCCGCCCATTGGCGGGCTGACGCTGTACGTCTTCGGCGGCATCGAGACGCTGGCGGACCGGGACGTGCCGCTGACGGCGCGCGTGCATGACGAGTGCAACGGCTCCGACGTGTTCGGCAGCGACATCTGCACCTGCCGGCCCTACCTGGCGCACGGCATCGAGGAGTGCGTGCGCACGGCGCAGGCGGGCGGCGCGGGGCTCATCGTCTACCTGCGCAAGGAAGGCCGGGCGCTGGGCGAGGTGACGAAGTTCCTCGTGTACAACGCGCGCAAGCGGCAGGAGGGCGGCGACTCCGCGGCCACCTACTTCCAGCGCACCGAGTGCGTGGCTGGCGTGCAGGACATGCGCTTCCAGGAGCTGATGCCGGATGTGCTGCACTGGCTGGGCATCACCCGCATCCACCGCTTCGTATCGATGAGCGACATGAAGCACGACGCGATTACGCGCTCAGGCATCGAAATCCTGGAGCGCGTCCCCATCCCCGACGAGCTCATCCCCGCCGACGCCAAGGTGGAGATGGAGGCGAAGAAGGCCGCGGGTTACTTCACGCAAGGGCCTGTGGCGGACGCGGCGGGGCTTGCGCAGGTGAAGGGGCGGGACCTCGATGTCTGATTCCTCCTTGGCCAGGTCGGACCTGTCTCCCGCGGTGGCGTGGCTGCGCACGCCGTCCGCCATCCGCGAGCGATGCCACCAGTTGTTGGACCTGGGGCTGGCGGGCAAGCTGGAGCACTTCCGTGTCGAGCCGTCGCGGCTGCCCATCGTCGTGGACACGGTGCTGCACGTGACGCGCGAGCACTACCCCACGCTGGACGTGCCGCTGCACAGCCGCTGGCGCCACTTCGACGTGGGCGGCGTGGCGCGGTTGGCGGAGCTGGAGGCGCGGCTGAAGGACGCCTCGCTTCAAGAGCGGGCGCGCGCGAAGCTGGACCTGGTGGTGGTGAGCGTGCTGCTGGACGCGGGCAGTGGCCCGCAGTGGCGCTACCAGGAGGCCGGCGGGAAGACGTGGGCGCGCTCCGAGGGGCTGGCCGTGGCCAGCTTCCGCATGTTCATGGAGGGGCGCTTCTCGTCGGACCCGGACCGGCCGCTGCGCGTGGACGCGGAGGCGCTGGGGCGGCTCACGCGCGAGGCGCTCGCGCAGGGCATGCAGGTGACGGATGCCAACCCGGTGGATGGGCTGGAGGGCCGGCTGCACCTGCTGCACGGGCTGGCGAAGGTGCTGCCTCGGCCAGGGGCGCTGCTGGACATCATCACCGCGCAGCAGCGCAGCGTGCGCGCCTCGGAGCTGCTGGGGCTGGTGTTGGAGGTGCTGGGCCCCATCTGGCCGGGCCGGGTGATGGTGGACGCGGTGAACCTGGGCGACGTGTGGCCACATCCCGCGCTGGGGTCGGTGGAGAGCCTGGAGGCGCTGGTGCCCTTCCACAAGCTGTCGCAGTGGCTGACGTATTCCCTGGTGGAGCCACTGTCCGAGGCGGGTGTGGTGGTGACGGAGCTGGATGGCCTCACCGGCCTGCCCGAGTACCGCAACGGTGGCCTGCTGGTGGACCTGGGCGTGCTGTCTCCCCGGGAGCCGCGCCTCTTCACGCAGTCCTTCCACCCGGGTGACGAGCCCATCGTGGAGTGGCGCGCGCTGACGGTGGCGCTGCTGGACCGGGTGGCGGCGCTGGTGCGCGGCCGGCTGGGCCTGAGCGCGGAGGAGCTGCCGCTGGGGAAGGTGCTCCAGGGCGGCACGTGGACCGCGGGCCGGCGCGTGGCGGCGGAGCGGCGTCCCGGGGGTGGGCCGCCCATCCGCGTGGACAGTGACGGCACGGTGTTCTGACGGGAGGACGCAATGGAGTTTCCGAACTGCACGGTGGTGGACCACCCGCTGGTGAAGCACAAGCTCACGCAGATGCGCCGGGTGGAGACGAGCACCGCCTCCTTCCGGGCGCTGCTCCAGGAAATCTCGCTGCTGCTCGCCTATGAGGCGCTGAGAGACCTCAAGGTGCGCGAGGAAGAAATCCAGACGCCCATGGCGCGCACGGTGGCGCCAGTGCTGGATGGCAAGAAGCTGGTGTTGGTGGCCATCATGCGCGCGGGGCAGGGCATCCTCGACGGGATGTTGCAGTTGGTGCCCTCCGCGCGCGTGGGGCACATCGGCCTGTACCGGGACCCGGAGACGCTGTCGCCGGTGGAGTACTACTACCGCGTGCCCGGCCAGCTCGCGGACCGGGACGTGGTGGTGTGTGACCCGATGCTCGCCACGGGGAACTCGGCGGTGGCCGCGCTCCAGCGGCTGAAGAAGAGCAAGCCCGGCTCATTGCGCTTCGTCTGTCTGCTGGCGTGCCCGGAGGGCCTGGCGAATCTGCGCGAGCACCACCCGGACGTCCACGTCTACACCGCGGCCATCGACGAGCGGCTGGACGAGCACGGCTACATCCACCCGGGCCTGGGCGACGCGGGCGACCGGCTCTTCGGGACCAAGTAGCGCGGTGGAGGAGATACCCCTCACCCGGCAACGGTGACTTGGCGCGCGGCCGTGTCCGGGACAGGATGCGCGCCGCGGACGGGGCCGGCGCAATCGGTTGGGGTGCAGTGATGCAAGGAATGCTTGTTCGCGCCCGGCGCATGATGACCTGGCTGGGCTGCGCCAGTGTGCTGGGACTGTCGGGAATCGCCCAGGCGGGGGCGGAGCCGTGCGCGTGCTCCACGTCGAACCAGAGCGTCGTCTCCGAGGTGCCGTGCCTCATCTTCCGCGCGTCCGTCAGTTGCGGGCTGAGCAACGTGCGCAACGCCTGTGCGCAGACGGTGACGCTGGTCGACTGGCCGTTGTCGGGCTGTTCGGACAGTGTGTGCACCCAGGCGCTCGCGCCAGGTGACGAGGCGGGCTTCATCTTCGGCAGGGAGGAGTCTGAGAGCGAGCGCTTCGTCGAGCAGTCCTACACGGTGCAGGTGGACGGCGTGGACCAGCGGCTCGCCATCAGCGCGGAGGTGACGTGCAGGGACGTCCGCGATTCCGATGGCTGTGCAGCGGCGCCGGGTGCGCTGGGCGCGGCGGGGGTGGCGCTGCTGGTGGGCGCGGTGGCTCGCCGGCGCCGTGGCGCTTGAGCGCAGGCCCTGAGCGGCACGGTCCGCCAGCTCCCGGGGGGCCTTCCAGGGATGCCGGGTGTCTGGACTAGGGTGGAGGCGTGTCCGCCTCCGTCCTGCTGCTGTTGCCCCTGCTTTGTGCCTCCGCCCCCACGCGCGTGGAGCTGGTGTTCGGTGGGGATGTGATTCCCCATGGCGAGGTGAAGGAGGTCGCGAGGCTGCACGCCCGCACCGGGGCGCCGCCACCGGACGGAGGCCGGGCGCCCTCGCTCAACCATGAGGGCTGGGACCACGTCTTCGGGCCCATCGCGGACGTGCTGCGCACGGCGGACGTGGGCGTCGTGAATCTGGAGACGCCCGTCACCGACAACAAGAAGGCGGTCGCGCGGGAGCTCTTGTTCAACGCGCCGTCGGCCATGGTGCACGCGCTGGCCTCGGCCGGGGTGAAGGTGGTCTCCACCGCGAACAACCACGCGAGGGACCAGCACCCCGCGGGCATGTTGGAGACGCTGCGGCACCTGGACGCGGCGGGCATCCGCCATACGGGCACGGGCGCGACGAAGGATGCCGCGTGGGAGCCCGCCTTCGTGGAGGTGCGCGGCGTGAAGGTGGGGTTCCTGTCCTTCACACGCATGCTGAATGGCTTCAGCAATCCGAAGGATGCGCAGGCGCCGCACGTCGCGCTGGTGCCCTATGCGGGGCACGAAGCGCACCGGGGGATTCAGCCCGAACAGGTCGTGGAAGCCGTGCGCGCCGCGGCGGCGCGGTGTGACGCGCTCATCGTGCTGGCGCACTGGGGGACGGAGTACAAAGGGGAGCCACGGCCCGAGGACCGCGAGCTGGGACGCGCACTGCTGGACGCGGGGGCGAGGGCGGTCATCGGACACCATCCGCACGTGCTCCAGCCGCTGGAGTCGTACCAGACGGTGGATGGGCGCAAGGGGCTCATCGCTTACTCGCTGGGCAACCTGGTGGCGAACCAGGACCGCTTCTACCGGCACGAGGCGGGGGCGAAGAGCTCGGGGGGCGACCGGCGGGACTCGATGTTGCTGCGGCTGTCGCTCGTGCGGCCCATGCCCGGTGTGTCGGTGGCCCTGGAGGAAGTGGCGGTGCTGCCGGTGTGGATTGAGAACAACGCGGTGGGGCGGGCGCGAAATGAGTCGCGGAACATCCAGCCAGTGCTCATCGACCGGGAGGTGGAGGAGGTGACGGCGCGGCTGGCGTTGCTGGCGGCGCGCCCCGCGCCTCTGGACAAGGAGACTCGCGCGCAGAAGGCCTTGCTGGAGCGGCGGCTGGAAGGCTCCAAGCACCGGCGTGAGCGCATTCTCCGGATGTTGCCGGAAGGGTTCGCGGTGGCGTCCCCCGAGTTGCGTTGGCGTGGGACGGAGACTGTGCCTCCAGGGCGGTTGGCCTCACAGCCGTGATGGCAAAGGCACACGTGGGTGTGCCGAAGTTCATCCTTGCTGTGAGATGTCCATGGTCTTTCAATTGGGCGGACTTTGGGGTGAGTCGGCTTCTGAGCAAGTCACACCGGGGGTTGGGGTAGAGTGCACCCTATGCGTCAATCCGCCATCCTCCTCCTGCCTCTGTTGTTGCTGGCCTGCAAGAAGGACTCGAAAGAGCCGGACACGAAGCAGGCCGCGGTTCACGTCAAGATTGGCCACCACCCGAAATTCAGTAAGGGCTGCATCACGGTGGAGGCCCATGGTGGCACCGGTGAGACGGAGCGGGCGGAATTCAAGGAGTCCCAGTTCGACTCCAACGACCCGGTGTTGAACGTCGCCGTCTTCCGGAAGGCGGACTGGGCGCGGGACGTCGAAATCACCGTCAAGGTTTTCGAGAAGGGGTGCGCGGAGGAGCAGTTGGTGGATGAGCGGAAGCGGACCTTCAGCTTCGCCTCCGCGGGCCGGCAGGAGTGGTTGCTCGAGAACCTGCACACCGCTGACGAGGACGGTGACGGCTTCGTCCCACCGGGTGGTCCGATGAACCGGGGGACGGACTGCAATGACCTGCGGGAGGCGGCTTACCCTGGCGCGCCGGAGCTCTGTAACGGCCTGGATGACAACTGCGACGGCCAGATGGAAACGGGTGCCGTCAACAAGACCTGGTACCTGGACGGCGACCGCGATGGCTTCGGACGCAAGGGGCCCGGGACGGAGGCCTGTGATCCGCCGAGTGAACTTTATGTCGATGTGACGGGGGATTGTGACGACGAGCGGGCCGACGTTCATCCGACCGCCGAGGAAAAGTGCAACGACTCGGATGACAACTGCGACGGGCGCGCCGACGAGTTGTTCACGGAGGGGCCGGGTGCACTGGGGACGGCGTGCACGGAGTTCTGCAACGGGGCGTATGCCTGCAACGACACGCAGACGGGGACGGTCTGCGTCGGCACGCATCCGACGCTGCTCTACGCGGACGCGGACAGCGATGGGGAGGGCGAGAAGGACGGCGCGTCGGTGGGCGAACTGTGTCCTGGCGCGCCGCTGCCTTCGATGATGGCGGCGAACACGCTGGACTGTGATGACGCTGACCCCGACACGAACACCCAGGCGACGGAGGTCTGCGACGGGCTGGACAACGACTGCGACGGGCAGGTGGATGAGGAGATGTCCTGCGGCGTGCTGAAGAAGGTGGAAGCCCCCGCGTTGGCAGGGGGCAATTGGAGGACGGTGGCCGTGCACCCGAGTGGTTACCCGGTGTGGGTGGCGGGATTGGATGGCAGGCTGGCGGTGAAGATGGACGCGACTTCAGCGTTCGTGAGTCACAGCGGGGATACGGCGACCCGGTGTGGGCCGGCCGGAAACACGCTGGATTGGCACGCGGCGTGGGTCAATCCCAATAATAGTTATCTTATCGTGGTCGGCGAAGACGGTTGGATTGGCGAGCACAACGGCGGCTCCTGTTCCCCAGCCCAGAGCAACCTCCCTGGCAACAGCGATTACTTCTCCAGTGTCGTTGGAGTAGGAAACCCAGCTCAAGTATTCGCAGTCTCCACCTTGGGCCAGTTGTATGAGTGGACAGGCGCGGCCCAGCGCCACGACTCATCCGGCCGGTACTGGGGGCTCCATGCGAACGGCAATGATTCGCTGTATGCAGTGGGCTCGACAGGAGAGTCGTCACCGCTGACGCCGGTGGTGAATCTCTACACCCGCACCACCACTCCCGCCTGGGGCACTCCAACCGCGTACAACCTCCCGGAGATCGCAGGTTACAACGGCGGCTTGCGAGCGGTGTGGGCTGCGAGCGCGGAGCACATCTACGCGGTGGGTGACGGCGGCTTGGTGGTGAAAGGCAATGGCCAGTCGAGGGACTGGGAGCGGGTGCCCCCGCCTGCGGGACCCGTGCTCAACTACGTCAGTGTGGCTGCCCCACCGGAGATAATGAATGCCTACATCATTGGAAACGAAGGTAGCGTAGGACGGTTGCAGCGGTTGACCCCTTACGGTTGGGCCAAGGCTCCATCCTTCGCTACGGGCGAGCCAAGCGTGCCGCTCCGCGATATCGCGATGACCTCGGAGAGCAACTTCTGGATCGTCGGCGACGACGGAAACGTCTACCACTTCCCGGAGCCGTAACCCTCCACTCAGCCATAGGTTGATGGGTTGGAGTTGGCAGGGTTTTGCCCAGGCTGTCTGTCTAGCCTAGTGTCCAGGCATGCTTGTTGCCATGACCTGGAGGCGGTGCCTGTCGCTCGCCGCATGCATATGGATTGTCATTCCAGCGCATGCGGCCAGAGCTGATGGCGATTTTGAGCGTCATGTCGCGGAGGCCGTGCGCCTCTATGATGAACTCGAATACGAGCGTGCCCTCGAGCAACTGGATCGTGCCCGAGGGAGCCTCCGAGGCTCGCGCGATCGAGTGACGTTTGCGTTGCATCGCGGCATCATCAGCGCGGACCTCGGGCGGTGGCAGGTGGCGCGTGACGAGTTCCGCTCAGCCCTCCTGCTGGAGCCAGATGCTCGCCTTCCCTTGCGCGTTTCCCCCAAGGTCTCACGGGAGTTCGAGGCCCAGCGTGCGCTCGCGAAGGCTGAGCTGGCGCGTAGGCGAAAGGACTCGCCCACGCGTGAAGCGGTGCGCGTCGAGCAGCCCGAGGTGGAAACGGAGTCGATTGCGGACGCCTCTTCAGCGCTGCCCGCCGCGCTGACGCCTACCGAACAGGCCACGGCCTCGAGCCCAGTGGAGGTCCAAGCCAGGACAGCAACGTCGAGCGCTTCCTGGCGGCGCATCGGGGGGCGGCAAGTGCCGCTTGCCAGTCTGGTGCTGCTGGGCGCTGGCATCGCGGCAACCGGTACGGGAACCGTCTTCGGCGTCTCTTCTCGAGGACATATCTCGGACGCTCGGGAGGCAAGGTTCCACGAACAGCTCGTGGAGCGTCACGGCCGTGCGCAGCGCAGCGCGAGAACGGCCAACGTCCTCTTTGGTACGGCCGGGGTTGCGGCGGCGGGCGCCCTGGTGACCTGGCTCCTGTTGGGAGAGCGGGACGAGGCTGTCACGCAGCAAGGGGGAGCACGATGATGCGCTGGAGCATGGCCTTGCTGCTGCTGTTCACCGCGTGCTCCGTCCCGAGCCTGGAGGAACTCCAAGGGGAACGTCCCCTGGCATGTGATGCGCGGCATGCCTGTGGGGCGGGACAGGTATGTGTTTTTGGTGCCTGTCAGGAGAGTCCCTGTGGCTCAACCACGCCGACGGTGGCATATGCGGATGCGGATGGGGACGGCTTCGCAGCGGTGAATGCGCCTTCGCGCGTGTTCTGTGGCGCCGTTCCGGCTGGCTATTCCACAACCCTGGGAGACTGCGATGACGCGCGCGCGGAGGCCTATCCTGGCGCGCCGGAACTTTGTAACGGCCTGGATGACAACTGCGACGGCCAGATTGAAACGGGGGTCGTCAACAAGGTCTGGTACCTGGACAAGGACCGCGATGGCTTTGGACTCAATGGGCCCGGCACGGAGGCCTGTGACCCGCCGAGTGAACTTCATGTCGAGGTGACGGGGGATTGTAACGACGCGCGGGCCGACATCCATCCAAACGCTGTGGAGGCGTGCAACGGCCTGGATGACAACTGCGACGGGCGCGCCGACGAGCTGTTCACGGAGGGGCCGGGGGCGTTGGGGACGGCGTGCACGGAGTTCTGCAACGGGACGTATGCCTGCAACGACGCGCAGACGGGGACTGTCTGCGTCGGCACGCCTCCGACGCCGCTCTACGCGGACGCGGACAGCGACGGAGAGGGCGAGAAGGACAGCGCGCCGGTGGGCGAGCTGTGTCCTGGCGCGCCGCTGCCTTCGATGATGGCGGCGAACACGCTGGACTGTGATGATGCTGACCCTGGCACGAACACCCAGGCGACGGAGGTCTGCGACGGGCTGGACAACGACTGCGACGGGCAGGTGGATGAGGAGATGTCCTGCGGCTCGCTGAAGAGGGTGGTGGACCCCGTGCTTGCAGGGGGCAATTGGAGGACGGTGGCCGTGCACCCGAGTGGTTACCCGGTGTGGGTGGCGGGATTGGGTGGCAGGCTGGCGGTGAAGATGGACGCGACTTCGGCGTTCGTGAGTCACGACGGGGATACGGCGACGCGGTGTGGGCCGGCCGGAAACACGCTGGACTGGCACGCGGCGTGGGTCAATCCCAATAATAGTTATGTCCTCGTGGTCGGTGAAGACGGCTGGATGGCCGAGCACAACGGAGGCTCCTGTTCCTCATTTCAGAGCAACCTCCCTGGCAACAGCGATTACTTCTCCAGTGTCGTTGGAGTAGGAAATCCAGTTCAAGTCTTCGCAGTCTCCACCTTGGGCCAGTTGTATGAGTGGACAGGCGCTGCCCAGCGCCACGACTCGCCCGGTCGGTACTGGGGGCTCCATGCATTCGGTCAGGATGCGCTGTATGCAGTGGGCTCGACAGGAGAGTCGTCACCGCTGACGCCGGTGGTGAATCTCTACACCCGCACCACCACTCCCGCCTGGGGCATTCCAGCCGCGTACAACCTCCAGGGGATCGCAGGTTACAACGGCGGCCTGCGGGCGGTGTGGGCTGCGAGCGCGGAGCACATCTACGCGGTGGGTGACGGCGGCTTGGTGGTGAAAGGCAGTGGCCAGTCGAGGGACTGGGAGCGGGTGCTCCCGCCTGCGGGACCCGTGCTCAACTACGTCAGTGTGGCCGCCCCGCCCGGGACCATGAATGCCTACGTCATTGGCAACGAGGGCAATGCAGGACGGCTACAGCGGCTGACCCCACACGGATGGGCCAAGGCTCCAGCCTTCGCTACGGGCGAGCCAAGCGTGCAGCTCCGCGACATCGCCATGACCTCCTCAAGCAACTTCTGGATCGTCGGCGATGACGGAAACGTCTACCACTTCCCGGAGCTGTCTGCCTCCGCACAGCCATAGATTGATGGGGTGGTGTCTGTCTAAACTAAGCTCCAGGCATGCTTGTTGCCATGAACTGGAGGTGGTGCCTGTCTCTTGCCGCATGCCTGTCGGTTGTCATTCCAGCGCATGCGGCCAGAGCCAGTAGCGAATTTGAACGACATGTCGCGGAGGCCGTGCGCCTCTATGACGATCTTGAGTACGTGCTTGCGCTGCACACGGGCATCATCGCGGACCTGGGGCGGTATCAGTTTGGCTCATGATGATTGCCAGTCAGTATTCCTGCTTGAGCCCGTACGCACCTTCCTCAGCACGTTTCTTCCGATGCAGTGTGGGAAGTGGAGCAGCGTGGCTGAGTTCGACGAAGTGCGATGATGGCCGATGTTCTGGGTAGCTGCGCAGGTCGCGCGGAGCAACAGGTCCTCAGGGCCTGGTTTCCCGTGGAAGAGGTCGACACGTCGCCATGCAGTAGGGAGAGGCAAGATGATGCGCTGGAGCGTGGCACTGATGGTGTTATTCACGGCATGCCAGGATGAACGTCCAAAGCCCTGCAGTGAGGTGATTCCCTGCGAGGAGGGATGGGTCTGTCTTTCAGCCGTGTGTGAGAGGAGCCCCTGCGGTACGGGAACTCCGCTGGTGGCATATGAGGATTCGGACGGGGACGGGTATGCAGCGGACGATGCGGAACCGCGCATGGTTTGTGATGTTGTTCCGGCCGGGTTCGCCACGGTGCGAGGCGACTGCGATGATAGGCAGTCTGGAATCCATCCAGGCGCCGAGGAGAAGTGTAACTATCGGGATGACAACTGTGATGGTCGCGCTGACGAGACGTTTAGGGAGGGGCCGTACGCCCTTGGTACTCGCTGCGGGAATGTATGTCCTGGGGTGATGGTTTGCTTTCGTTCAGAGATGTCAGTGGTGTGCGAGGCTCCTCGTGCGACGTTCTATTATGAGGATGCGGACGGCGATGGCATGGCCAAGAAGGATGGAAGGCTGGTTGCGACGGTATGTCCAGGAGAGACGCCGCCGCCGTTCTCGTCGCCGACCGGGATGGACTGCGATGACAACGACAGCGCCACGAACCCCCGAGCCACCGAGGTCTGCGATGGCCTCGATAACGACTGCGATGGGCAGGTGGATGAACTGATGTCCTGCGGCTCGTTGCGAGGGGTCTCGGACGCGGCGCTGACAGGACGCCAGTGGAGGGCGGTAGCGGTGCACCCGAGCGGCTACCCGGTGTGGGTCGCGGGACTGGAGGGAACGCTGGCGGTGAAGATGTCTGCGGAGGCGCCGTTCGTGAGCCACGACGCCGATACGGCAACCGGATGTGGCCCCCCGGGAAACTCCCTGAATTGGCATGCAGCCTGGGTCAACCCTGGCAACGGTGCTGTCGTCATCGCGGGCCAGGGCGGCTGGCTTGCCGAGCACAACGGGGACTCGTGCGTCAGGGCCCAACAAATCAACCTTCCCGAAGCCAGCGACGACTTCGCGGGCATCGTGGGCGTGGGAGAGCCGCTTCAGATATTCGTTAGCTCTACTGGGGGAGCGCTTTACGAGTGGAAGGCTGACCCGCTGCATCATGATTCGCCGGGCAAGTATTGGGGGCTCCACGCGCTGGGGGCGGATGCCTTGTATGCCGTGGGCTCGATGGAGGAATCGGCACCAATGACGCCGATGGTGAATCTCCACACCCGCCAGGGAGGGAGTGCGCCGATAGCGCAGACCCTTCAGGGAACGGCGGACTATGAAGGGAGCTTGCGTGCGGTGTGGGCCGCGAGCACGACCCTCATCTACGCGGTGGGCGACGGCGGCTTGGTGGTGAAAGGAAGTTCGCAATCGAGGGACTGGGAGCGGGTGCTTCCGCCTGCGGGACCCGCGGTCAATTACGTCAGTGTTGCCGTGCCGCCGGGAACCGAAACTGCCTATGTCATGGGCAATGACGGCAACAGGGGACGACTGCACCGGCTGACTCCGCACGGCTGGGCCAAGGCTCCAGCCTTCGCTCCAAGCGCGCCAAACGTGCCCCTCCGCGACATCGCCATGAGCTCCGCCGAGAACTTCTGGATCGTCGGCGACGACGGACACGTCTACCACTTCCCGGAGCCGTAGCCCTCAGCCTCCGCCCCGTCCCTCAGGCCCTGAGGGCGGGGCGCGGTCCTCGCGAGTCAGCTCCCGCAGGGCCACGATTTTTTCCAGCAGCGGCCCTCCGTGTTTCATCCGGGCAATCCGCTGTGACGGATAGATGCCCCGGTGCCCCGTGAGCAGGTACGCCACCGTGGCCACAATCGCCACGTGGGGCAATACATTCGCCCCCAGCAGCTCCACGGCCATGATGGACAGCGCCAGCGGCGTGTTCGCCGCGGCCGCGAACAGGGCCGCCATGCCCACCGCCGCGCCCAAATCCAACGGCAGGCCCAACAGCCGCGCCAGGACGTTGCCCAGCGACGCGCCGATGAAGAACAGCGGCGTCACCTCGCCGCCGAGGAATCCCGCGGCCAGCGTCACCACCGTGAAGGCAAGCTTCCACGCGAACGCCGACATGGGCAGCGCCGGGTCCTCGAAGGCCCGCTGGATGCCCGGTACCCCCAGGCCCAGGTAGTCATCCGTACCGGCCAGCAGCCACAGCAGCAGCACCGCCAGACCGCCCAGCGCCATTCGCAGCGGCAACACCTGCACGCGCTGCTCCAGCAGCTTCTTCAGCCGGTGCATCAACTCCACGAACACCGTCGCCACCACGGCCACCGCCACCGCGAACACCAGCCACTTCGCCAACACCACCACCGTCAGCGGCAGCGCCCCCGGCGCCGGATACGGCGTGTGGTGGATGCCCAGCCCCCGCGTCACCATGTCTCCCACCACGGAGGCCACCAGCGCGGGAAGCAGGGCCTCGTAGCCCATGCGCCCCACCACCACGACCTCCAGCCCGAACACCGCCCCCGCCACAGGCGTGCCGAACACCGAACCGAACCCACCCGCGATGCCCGCGGCCAGCAGTTCGCGGCGCGTGTCCGGGCCCACCCGGAAGCGCCGCGCCACCAGGTCCGCCAGACTGCCGCCCATCTGCACCGCGGTGCCCTCGCGGCCCGCGCTGCCGCCGAACAGGTGCGTCAGCACCGTCCCCACCAGCACCATGGGGGCCATGCGCACCGGCACCTGCGCGTCGCTCGCGTGCACCGTGTCCAGCACCAGGTTGTTGCCCCCGCGCATGGGCCCACCCCAC
>NZ_VHLC01000230.1:0-664 GCF_006547355.1 Myxococcus sp. AB036A
CCCATCAACCACACCGCCCGTCCCAACCCGCGCCGCACATCCTCCGCCAGCCCCATCAGCCGCTTCAGCACCGCGACGCGGCCCACCAGCGGCGGGTGGCACAACCCTGGCGCCCATCGGCGGACCGGCGCGTCCCGGGGTACCCCCGCCGCGCTCCGCGGACACGCCAGTACGCCTCCCAGGAAACGCGCCCCACACGCAACGCACGAGCCCGAAGCCGGGTTCATGGTCACCTCCCTGAAGGATGACGCTGTGTGAGTCGAGCGCCGGTCCTTCGCGTCGCCGGTACGACCGGGGGTGTTGTAGCGCCGGCCTGTACCTCGCGCCTCCGGCCGCCAGGGGTGTGGGACTGTTCGCTCCCCACCGCACACCCCCGACTCGCGTCGCAGTGCATTCCGGCGCCTGCCCGGGCCCGCAGTGCAGCGAAAGCCTCACGCCCAGCGCGTTTCCAGTGCCCGCATCGCACAATGACAAACAATTCCAATCACGCCGAATGAAACAGAAACAAGGTACGCCCCGGCTGGCGCCTGGAGAGCAAGCAGGCGCGAAATCGCGTGTTGAATACGAAATACTTTTGACGGATGCTCGTTGAGCGCTCGACACGGCAGCGACCCGCCGTGACCTTGGAGAAGCCCACCTAGCAAAGCCAAGCACCCTCCCCGCC
>NZ_VHLC01000231.1:0-653 GCF_006547355.1 Myxococcus sp. AB036A
GGGCCCGTCCTACCCGTGAGGAGCAGGACGCCCTGCGCGGGTTCGTGATGCAGGGAGGCCACCTCCTCCTGTCGGGCAGCCACGTGACGTCGGCGCTGGCCGTGGGCTCGGCGGAGGACCAGGCCTTCCTGGCGGACATTCTTCGCGCGGCGCCGGGGAGCGGAACGCCCCCGTTCTCCGTGGAGGGAATGCCGGGCGGCTGGCTGGCCCAGCTCACCGGGGTGGCGCTGGATGACGGCACGCGGGGCGGCTACGCGGTGGGCGTGACGGACGTGCTGACGCCCGCGTCGGGTGGCACGTCCGTGCTTCGCTATCTGGGAACTGACCTGGCGGCGGGCGTGATGTCGGCGCCTAACGGGCGGGTGCTGCTGCTGGGCGTGCCTTTCGAGGGCATCGTCAGTCCGGTGCAGCGCGCCGGGCTCATGTCCTCGTTCCTGGTGCAGGCGGGCCTGCTCACGGAGCTGCCCCCGCCGCCGGCCGAGGAATCCGGCGCCGCGAGCCTGCTCACCGCCTGTGTGGCGGCGCGGGGCGTGGATCCGCACCCGCCACCGGAGCCGGAGCCGGAACCCGAGCCGGAGCCCCATGTGGTGGGGGTGCTGCCGCAGTTCTATCCGCTGGGAGATTCCGGCTGTGGCTGTGGGGCGGGTGGGGGA
>NZ_VHLC01000232.1:0-633 GCF_006547355.1 Myxococcus sp. AB036A
GGTGAGCGGAGGGGTGCGGGGGGGAGTGGGTGTTAGTCACCACTCGCACACATTTTCGGGTTTGGACTAGGGTGCTGCGCCCCGGAGTCGGCGGAGCAGAAGGCCATCAAGGGCAATATGTCGAAGAAGCGCGTCCACGAAATCGCCAAGGAACTCAAGAGCCACGGGATTGAGCTCGACAACAAGGAGGTCGTCACCGAGCTGTCGAGCCTCGGTTACGACGTCAAGAGCCACTCGTCGTCTCTCGATGACGACCAGGCGACCGCTGCCGTCCAGAAGATTCTGGACAAGCGCAAGCCGAAGCAGGCCACGCCGCCCGTGACGGCGAAGGGCTTCGTCGTGCGCCGCAAGGTGGGTCCGCCCGCCGGTGCGACCGCGGACAGCGGGGCCGAGGCTTCACAGGCCGCCGAGCCTGCCTATGAGCAGCCGCCGTCGGCGCCCGAGCCCGCCACGTTCGCCGCCGAGGAGCCGGTGCAGGCGCCTCCGCCCGTCGAGGCGCCCCGCGCGCCCGCCGAGCCGCCGAGCGCCCCGGAGCCCCAGCGCGTCGAGGCCCCGGTCGCCGCTGCGGCGGAGCCGTCGGCTCCGGCTGCTGTCACGTCTACGCCCCCCGCGCAGGTCGCCGAGGCCCCGAAG
>NZ_VHLC01000233.1:0-597 GCF_006547355.1 Myxococcus sp. AB036A
GCTGCGGACGGTTGCCAATGCGGGGGGACATGGGGGCTCCAGCGAGATTCGGGGGCGCCCGGAAGGACGCCATCTGTCCCCATTTTCCGTGATCCGCTTCCGCAGTTGCTTGGTCCCTTCATTTTTTGAGAATCGAGGCCCGGATTTTTCTCGAACCGGGTGAGTCTTCATCCCACTCCGCGCGCGAATCGAGCCCCATCGGCGTCCAGGTGGGATTCAGTGCGAGGGAGGGACCGAGTCGGGCGAGCCGGGGTCGGGCCTCAGCCGGCGGACGGCGCGCAGCAGGAGCTCCTCGTCCCGGGGGCTGGCCAGGAAGCCGCGTGCGCCGAGCTCGCGGACCCGGTCGAAGCTCTCGTCATCACTGCCGTGGACGATGAGGGCGCCCTTGATGTGGACCTCCCCGGCCAGCAGGCCCTCCATGGCCTGGAGGGGCGCGAGCACGACGTCCTCCGGCCCGGTGTGCAGCACCTCCAAGGGGGTGGCAGTGCGGGCTTGGAGGCCGTTCCTCGCCAGCAGCCGGGTGATGAGCACCGCCGTGACGGGCGGCCAGCCATAGAGCAGCAGGGGGCCCCCGGGCGCGAGTGAGGGGGGAGGGGG
>NZ_VHLC01000234.1:0-516 GCF_006547355.1 Myxococcus sp. AB036A
TCCTTCCCCCGTCGGAGGGGGAGGCCCGGTGGGCGCTCCGTCCTCGGGAGGCAGGTGGCGCGGCCTCGGGGGGCACGCGCCAGGAGGGGCCGCGACGCGGCCCCGGGGGACTACTCGTTACCGGTGGGCATCAGCTCCTTGGCCACCAGGTTGCCCATCACCGCGTCCTTGGGGATGTAGCCGTCGGCGCCCGCCTCGCGGCAGATGCGCTGCAACTCCTCGACGTTCTCACCCGAGCACAGCAGCACCTTGATGCCCTTGAAGAGGCTGTTGCTCTTGATGAAGCGGCAGAACTGCTCGCCGTTCACGTTGGGCATGCGCACGTCCAGCAGCACCAGGTCCGGGCGCGTCTGCTTCTTGAGGATGATCTTCGTGGCCTTGTCGGCGGTGTCCGCGACGTGGACCTCGAAGCCCTTGGCCACCAGGTCCGCTTCGATGATGCGGGCCGTCATCTCGCTGTCATCCACGATGAGGATGCGCGGCTTGCGCCCGCCCGTGGTGGGCGCGGGTTTGAGG
>NZ_VHLC01000235.1:0-478 GCF_006547355.1 Myxococcus sp. AB036A
GTGCTGGCCTCGCTCGCGGAGACGTTTCCCGGAATCAACTGGGAGAAGCAGGGCGCCTATTGCTTCCAGCGCGTGATCGAGCACGGCCGCCGGCGTGCCGAAGAGGTGCGGGAGGTCGCGGAGACCGTGCGCGAGGCGGGGCTGACACCATGGTCCGCGCAGGGCACCGCCGAACGGCAGGCTTGGGTGGCCGATCTCGCCGACGAAGGGTTGTTCGGCGCCAAGGGCACCAAGGAGTTCGCCCGCAGCGCCGATTGGCGGATCGAGGCAGACCGGATCTTGGCGAAGATCAAGCGCTGAGGCCGCACGCCTGCGTTCAGCTCAACGCCCTGCGGCCGTCGCGATAGTTCGAGATTTCGTCACGAGCGTGCTCGATCGCATCGACCAGGCTCTTGGCCTTGCGGACAACCTGCTCCTTGGCGGGCGCGGTGCGGAACTCCGAGACGATCATGCGGATGCACTTGTCGGCGGTCTCGAG
>NZ_VHLC01000236.1:0-469 GCF_006547355.1 Myxococcus sp. AB036A
CTACCTGCGCGTGGTTGCCGACAAAACCGGCTCCTTGATCTCGACCTCGGCATTGTTTGGTTCGAAGATTTCGGGGGCGACTTCCCACTTGCAGCAACTGATGGCTGACTTCGGCGAGCAGATCGGGGTGGTGTTCCAGCTCAGCGACGACATCATCGATATCACGAGCGACGAGACGGGCAAGACGCCGGGAACTGATCTTCGCGAGGGCATTCCGACGCTGCCGACGCTCCTGGCCCGCAGGTCCAGCGACCCGGCCGATGCCCGGTTGCTCCAGCTGCTCGACTCTGACCTGCATGATGAGGCTGCGCTGCACGAAGTGCTGGACCTGCTACGTCATCACCGCTGCATTGATCAGGCCCGCGAGGAGGTCCGCCGGCGCGCCCAAGCTGCCCGTGCCCTCCTCGAGCCGCTACCCGCCGGCCCGGCCCGAGACGCCCTCGACGACCTCTGCACCACTGTCGTAACC
>NZ_VHLC01000237.1:0-461 GCF_006547355.1 Myxococcus sp. AB036A
GCTGCCTCAAGGCGCCGCTCCTGCTGCTGCTCGGCGGAGAGCCGGCGAGGCTGCCAAGCCATGGGAAGTGCACCTCCTCACGAACTCAACAGCCTCGCTCTTAACCTCACTCCCTGAAGCTCATTAGGAGGCCAACTCGGCGCGGAAATAGAGGAGGTAGGGGCTTGGCTGCAGCCCCACTTCCGCAGGCGCGAAGCACATGCCGCTGCAGTGGAGTATGTGAGGGCGTTGCTGGGGCGCGCGCAGCGGAAGAATGCATGGGGCCTTTCAGAGGACGCGGGGCACGGCGCCCCGTATGCCTTCCAGCACCTGCTGCTGCGCGCGAAGTGGGACGCGGACGCAGTGCGCGACGACGTCCTGGAGTACGCCCGAAGGAGTCTGGGGGAAGGCGGCGTGCTGGCGGTGGACGAGACGGGCTTCTTGAAGAAGGGAGACAAGTCCGTCGGCGTGGCGCGCCAGTA
>NZ_VHLC01000238.1:0-460 GCF_006547355.1 Myxococcus sp. AB036A
TCGTACTGCAGGTCCACGGTGCCCTTCGCGCCGGCGAAGGTCTTCTCGAGCGTGCCCGTCCGCGAGCCGTCCTCCTCGTCCTGGTCGAAGTCGATCGCGACGACGGTGAGCGCGCCCTCGGCCGCGTCCCAGGGCTTCAGCGATTCGAGGTCCCCGGCGGCGCTCGTGACGCGACGCGTCAGGGCCAGCTCGATGGCTCGCTGGATCGTGGACTTGCCGGCCTCGTTCGGCCCGCGGATGATCGTGAGACCGGGCGAAAGGTCGATGTCGAGCTCGCGATAGCGCCGCAGGTTCTGGACGCGCAGCCGGCGGATCCTCACAGCGAGACCTCATGGCCGGCCAGCAGCAGGCGACCCAGGCGAAGGGCGTCGCGCAGTTCGGCGGCCTTGGCCGTGTCGTCGGCGCTGGGCTCCGGGCCGGCCTCGAGCGCGGCGATCCGGGCTTCGAGGTCGCGGATGAA
>NZ_VHLC01000239.1:0-456 GCF_006547355.1 Myxococcus sp. AB036A
GTTGGAATCCGGGCTCGCTTTCGGGCTGGTACGTGAGATGTTCTCCGAACCGATATGCGCCGCCGACAAAGACGAACTCGGCGCGTTGTTTGCCGGGGCGGCGGCGCTAGCCCGACCGGTTCTGGAGCCGGCGGTCGAGCAGGTCTTGGACGGGAGCCACGACTCGTTCGCCACTCTGCACGGACTTTATTGGTTTGTCGCCGGCCTGTGCAGTACGGCGCCGACACTGCTCGCAGTAGACGACGCGAGCCTGTCAAGTCTTTTGTGTAAGGCAGTTTGATTTTGGTCATAGGTGGGGGTTGATTCGGTCGGGGTAGACGAGGGCGAGTTGGGCGAGGGCTTGTTTCCAGCTGGTGGTGGTTTGGCCTTCGACGAGGTGCCCGTCGGCTTTGCGTTTGGCGCCGCGGCGGAGGCCGGTTTCCTTGGCGCGTTCGCGGGCTCGTTTGTCTTCGATGG